>JBDHMC010000084.1:0-7935 GCA_039656355.1 Gemmatimonadota bacterium
GAGCGGGAAGCTGATCCTTCCGGGTGAGGCCCGCTACGATCTCGCGCAGCGGGCCTTCTCCTCGCTACTTTCCAGGTGGAATCGAAACCGAGGAGGGAGATGAGCGGCATGCCGGAGGTGAAATACCCGAGGGTCCTCTTGAAACTCTCGGGGGAAGCCCTCGCTGGGGGCCAGGGTTTTGGGATTGATCCTCCGGTGGTGGATCGAATGACCGAGGAGGTTCTGCAGATCCACGGGATGGGGGTGTCCCTCGGGATGGTTATCGGCGGTGGCAACATCGTCAGGGGAGCGGCTGCGAGTCAGCAGGGCATGGATCGGGTATCTGCTGACTACATGGGCATGCTCGCCACCATCATCAATGCCCTGGCCGTTCAGGACCTTCTGGAAAAGAAGGGCATCGAAACCCGGGTCATGACGGCCATCCGTATGGACGAGCTTGCCGAGCCCTACATTCGGCGAAGGGCGATCCGGCATCTGGAGAAGAAACGGGTGGTCATTTTCGCTGGGGGAACCGGGAATCCCTACTTTTCCACCGATACGGCTGCTGCGCTCCGGGCCATAGAAATCGAAGCTGACGTGGTCATCAAGGCCACGAAAGTCGCTGGCGTCTTCACGGCGGATCCGGTGACGGACCCATCGGCCAAGTTTCTGCCCAACATCACCTTCCGGGAAGTGGTGGCCCAGGAGCTCGGGGTCATGGACGCCCCCGCCGTTTCACTCTGTAAAGAGAACGGTTTGCCAATCATTGTGCTGGATCTTGAGGAGCGAGGTTCTGTTTCCGCCGCCATTCGTGGCGAGCGGGTGGGCACTCTGGTTTCCTGACCAACCTTACCAGGGACCTGACCACGAACCTGACCACGAACCTGACCAGGGACTTGATAGGGACTTGATAGGTACTTGATAGGGACCTGATAGGTGATCTCATTTCAACTTCGGAGGTGACCCCATGCCGAACCTGAAAGAGGCGGACCAGGCCATGAAGGCTGCGGTGGAAGCGACTCGGAGAGAGTTCTCCACCGTCCGGACCGGGAAGGCAACGCCTCTCTTACTGGATACGGTCAAGGTCGAGGCATATGGGTCGCAGATGCCCCTGAACCAGGTGGCGACGGTCAACACGCCGGAGCCAACGCTCCTGGTGGTCCAGCCTTTTGACCAGACACTCATCAGCGCCATCGAAAAGGGGATCTTGGTTGCGGACCTTGGCCTGAATCCATCCAATGACGGGAACGTGATTCGGGTACCCGTTCCGCCGTTGAACGAGGAACGGCGCAAGGAGTATGTGAAACTCCTCCACAAGATGGCCGAAGAAGGCAAAGTCTCTCTTCGGCATGCCCGGCACAAAGCCAGGGACTCCATCCAGGAGTTGATCAAGGCTCATGAGATCGGGGAGGATGCCGGTCATCGGGAGCTGGATCAGGTGGATAAGATGACGGACGAACACTCTGAATCCATCGACGAGCTTCTGAAGAAGAAAGAAGAGGAGGTCATGTCCATCTAGGGACTTTTTGGGCCCCCCGGCAATCGGCCAACGGGGCACCAACAGGGTCCTCAGATCGGAATCGTTCTCTCCATGACTCCTGACATCCTTCAACAGGTCCGAGCGGGGGGCAACATCCCCAAGCACGTTGCCGTGATCATGGACGGGAACGGTCGGTGGGCTCGGCAAAGGGGGCTCCCGAGACATGCTGGACACCGGGAGGGGATGAAGTCGGTACGGGAAGCTCTGGAGGGTTCCATCGAAGTGGGAATTGAGGTCCTCACCCTCTTCGCGTTCTCTACAGAAAACTGGAACCGCCCACCCCGAGAGATATCCGCCCTCATGGGTCTCCTCGAGCTCTATGCCCGGAAGGAGAAGGCGGAGTTGGTGAGGCAGGGCGTCCAGGTTCACGTCTTAGGTGAGCTGGATCGCCTATCGGCCCGGACCCGTCGAGCCGTAAACGGAATCATGGACGGGACGGCAGGGGGTGGGCGTCTCCGGCTGAATCTCATGATTTCCTACTCAGGGCGTCGAGAGATCCTTCGGGCCGTGCGTTCCCTGGCCAGGGATGTCGCCGAGGGCTCCAGAGATCCCGAGGATATCGATGACCATATGTTCCAGGATGTTCTTTTCACCCGGGGCCTGCCCGATCCGGACCTTTTGGTGAGAACCTCGGGGGAGTTTCGAATCAGCAACTTCATGCTCTGGCAATTAGCCTACACCGAAATCCACATCACTCCGGTGTTGTGGCCCGATTTCACACGCCGAGACCTGTATGCCGCCGTCCTGGAATACCAGAAGAGGGATAGACGGTTCGGGCAGGTGACGGACTCTTGACGGGCCCTGACCGTTCATGATGCCAGAGGGCGACCTGAGGCGGCGACTTGCTGTGGCGGCCGTAGGTATCCCCCTTGCTCTGCTGGTTCTCTTCATGGGTGGATGGCCGCTGACGGTGTGCGTAGCTGTCCTGGCAGCGCTGGCCACGCGGGAGCTGTACGGCCTCGCAGCCGCTCGGGGCATTCGTGCCTTTCCCTGGCTCGGAATCACAGGTACCCTGGCTTTGGTTCTCCTGGCCGGGTGGACCCGATCCTTCCCGACCTGGGCACCCTGGGCCACGGGGGCATTTCTCCTCCTGTTTTTCCTCTCCTCGGTGTGGGCATTGAAGCTGCGAACCCCGGAAGAACGACCCCTCCTCGCCTCCTCCGTCACTTCGGTGGGGGTCCTCTACTGGGGAGGGGGGTTCTCTTTCGCCATCTTCCTCCGCCACCTTCCGGAGGTGACTGGATTGGCGTTTGGGGCTTTTCCCAACCAGGGACCAGCCCTCCTGGCATTTCCTCTGGCCGTTACCTGGACGTCGGATACGGCGGCCTACCTCTTCGGCAACTTTTTTGGTCGGAGAAAATTGATTCCCTCCGTCAGCCCCGGGAAGACTGTGGAAGGTGGGATCGCGGGTCTGGTATCGGCGGGCCTCGTAGGAGCGCTCTTTGGATGGGTGTTCCTTCGAATTCACCCGGATCCGTTGATTTCGGTCCTGTTGGGTGTGGGAATGGGGTTGCTCATGGGAACCACCGTTCAGCTCGGGGATCTCATAGAGTCCTTGTTCAAGAGGGAGGCGGGGGTAAAGGACTCCGGGAAACTCCTCCCTGGCCATGGTGGGATACTGGACCGATTCGATGCCCTCGTTTTCACCCTTCCGTTCACGTACGCCCTGGCCCGCCTGGTTGATCTCTTCCAATGATTCGAGTTGCTATCCTGGGGTCCACGGGTTCCATCGGCCGGAGCGCTCTCGAGGTCATCGAGCGACATCCGGACCGATTCAAGGTGGTGGCTCTTGCGGCCAACCAGGCCTTGGAAGCCCTGGCCGACCAGGTTCAGCGACACCGCCCCACCGTGGCGGTCTTGAGCCAGGAGAACGGTTTGGGAGGACGGGACGATCTCCCGCCAGCCCGTTGGATGGAAGGGCGGGGGGCCCTTCTGGAAATAACCCAAGCTCCAGACGTGGACGTGGTGTTAAACGCCATGGTAGGGTCGACAGGACTCGAACCGACCCTCCAGACTCTTTTGGCGGGGAAACGCCTAGCCTTGGCAAACAAGGAGAGTCTGGTGGCAGGGGGCGACCTGGTGGTGGCGGCGGCAGAGAAGGGAGGCGGTGAACTCATTCCCGTGGACAGCGAGCACAGCGCCATCTTGCAGTGCATCGAGGGCTACGACAAGGATTCGGTGGCGCGTTTGGTGCTGACAGCCTCCGGAGGTCCGTTTCGGGGTTTGAGCGCCACACAGCTGAGAGATGCCCGCCCTTCCCAGGCGCTCAACCACCCGACTTGGTCCATGGGCGCCAAGATCACGGTGGACTCGGCTACCCTGGCCAATAAAGCCTTGGAGGTCATCGAGGCTCATTTTTTATATGGGATCGATTATGATTCTCTTGGGGTAGTCGTTCATCCTCAATCCATTGTTCATTCCTTCGTGGAATTCGTGGATGGCTCCGTTTTGGCTCAGTTGGGGTTTCCTACCATGGAACTCCCGATCCTGTACGCCATGAGTTACCCCGAGAGGGTGAAGGACACGGTTTTGCAGACCTTCGATCCGGTGAAGGCTGCGCCGCTGGAGTTCGAAGAGGTCGACCGGGACGCTTTCAGGCTGTTTGGCCTTGGGGAGCGCGCAGGACGGGACGGTGGCACCTCCCCTGCGGTTTTTAATGCCGCCAACGAGATGGCGGTGGAGGCCTTCCTCCAGGAGAGGATCGGTTTTCTGGAGATGGCAGAGGTGGTCTCTGGAACCCTGGATCGGATGGTGGGGTGCCCCATTGAGAGCTTGGAGCAAGTACTGGATATTGATCAGGAGGCGCGGGCCGTTAGCGGCGAGCTGATACGCCTCCTCGATGGGAAGGTTTAGAAGAAGGGGTTATGACTTTTCTTGCCACGGTCGTTGTTTTAGGTGTTCTCATATTCGTCCATGAGCTTGGCCATTTCTGGGCCGCAAAGCTCGTGGGAGTGGAAGTGCAGCGTTTCTCCATTGGTCTGGGTCCCCGCGTCTGGGGTGTGAAATGGGGGGAAACGGAATACGTCTTCAGCGCCATTCCCCTTGGTGGGTATGTGAAGATGGGTGGGATGGAGGATGAGGTTCTGGACAAGCTGGAAAGGGATGGCACGGAGAAAGGCGGCCACAAGAAAGAACCCAGGGTCCCGGGTCCGCGGGACTTCGATGGGAAGCCCATATGGGCACGGACGCTGGTGATCTCTGCCGGCGTGATCATGAACATGGTTTTCGCCTTCGTCATTTATGCTACGGTGGCTGGGGTTTGGGGAATCCGCGAGTATGCCACGACCAGGGTCGGGAGGGTGTACGAGACCCTCCTGCCACAAGGCGCCGAGGCGATGGTCGAGATCCCCGTGGGTGCCCGGGTGGTCCGCATCGGGGATAGGGCCACGAATGACTGGGGCGATTTCACGGACGGGCTGATCAACGCCTCCCCCGGACCCTTGACGGTGGAGTTCCGAGATCCCGATGGTCAGGTGAGCATCCAGATCCCGGGGGATGAGGAAAATCGCCTGAGATTGGCAGGAGCGGTGCTCCCCTGGATCGACGCCACGGCGGGGTCCGTGGATTCCGGCTCACCCGCCGCCAAAGGCGGTGTGGAAGCGGGGGACCAGATTCTGAGCGTGAACGGGACCCCAGTCGTGAACTGGTTTGGCTTTCTGGATGCCATCAAATCCCGACCGGGTGCTCGGGTGGAGTTGGAGATCCTTCGGGCCGGGAGGGCGCTGACTCGAGCCGTGACCCTGGAGACCCAGGAGGAGGAGAATCGGCTCACCGGGGAAAAAGAGACCGTAGGCCACGTCGGGATCTGGAGGCCTCCGGACGAGATGGTTCATGCCCGAGTAGGTCCGAGAGAAGCTCTGGTAGTAGGATATCGGGAAACGGTGGCTGTAACGAGTCTGATCCTGGATTTTCTGCGAGACCTGGTCACTGGGAATGTCTCGCCCAGGTCGGTCGGTAGCATCGTCACCATTGGGCAGGCATCGGGGCAGGCCGCCGCTGCGGGATTGGAGTACTTCTTGAGTTTCATGGCCATGTTCAGCGTGAACCTGGCCATTCTGAACCTCCTTCCCATCCCAGTCTTGGACGGGGGCCACCTGGTCTTTCTGGCCATCGAGGCCATCCGGGGGGGTAATCCACTCTCAGTGGAGCAGCGTCTCCGATGGAGTCAGGTGGGGTTCGTGGTCCTGATGGGAATCATGGTCTGGGCCTTATCCAACGACTTCATGCGGTTGTTCGGGATCTAGAAGGCTGTTGCGAAAAGGGGGTGCGGCCGCGCAGGACCACTTGCTTTGCATCGGGGCCGCACACCGGGCGAATTGCCCTTCAGATCAGGGCCATCTGGTCCGGCCCCAGTCTCCTTCGAAGCTCTGCCACATTCATGAGTTGGGTGGGAACGTCCTGCTCGGCGACCTGGAGGATTCCCTCGAATCCGGCTTTTCGGAGGGCCTCGCCCACCACCGCCTCAGCCAAATCCGGCCGGTTGCATTCCGCGGAAAGGTGAGCCAGCACCACCGCCGCCAATAGGGGATGGAGAAGCTCAACCGCAAACTGGGCCGCCGCTTCATTGGACAAATGCCCATGGCTGGAAGCGATGCGTGTCCTCACGGATGCCGGATAGGGGCTTTGATGAAGAAGGCCCGGATCGTGGTTTGCCTCCAGGACCAGTACGTCACTCTGGGAAAGGGCGTGGCGAACCTGCGAGGTGGGTCGGCCCAGGTCCGTTGCGACCCCCAGCTTGAACCCGGTCTCGGTGTCGGTCAGAGCTACAGCCACTGGATCCCGAGCGTCGTGGGCTGTCAGAAAGGGCTCAACTCTCAGGGACCCAATTCTGAAGGGAAAGCCGGCCCGGTAGGACCGAAGCTCTTCTTCCCCCCGGAACAGAGAGCTGCAAGCCTCCCTGGTGAGTTCCGTCAGAAACACGGGTGTCCCGTGACGGCGAGCGAAGATACCTACCCCGCGAGTGTGGTCTCCGTGGTCATGGGTGACGACGATGGCGTCGATTTCCTCTGGAAGGATGCCCAGCGATCCAAGCCGATTCTCGAGGGCTCGGCCGCTGAACCCGGCATCGACCAGGACCCGGGTATTCCCGCCAACCACCAGGATGGAATTACCCTGGCTCCCACTTCCCAGAACGGAGATTTTCACTCTTGGTGTTCTATTCCGGTGTTGCGGAGGGGCTGGGTGGCCTCCCAGGCTCGGCGCAAAACCGCCTCCATATCCTCCCCCAGCTCCATCCCGCGGCGTCCCATGGCACGAACGGCGACTTCCAGGAACTTGTCCAAATTGAATTCTGTGAGGACCGCTCCTGTGCCCCAGGAGAAGGGAGGGACATAGATGGGTGGCATTCGGCCTCCGAAAATGTTGCTTCCGGCCCCAACCACCGTACCCGTGTTCAAGAAGGTGCCGATGCCGGTTTTTACATGATCACCCAGGAAGCACCCCACCTTCATGAGTCCGGTTTCCCGAGGTCCATGGACCCCTCCCACCCGAACTTCGCCGTAGTTGTTCTTCAGGTCGGAGTTGGTCGTGAAAGCTCCTAGGTTCACCCAACGGCCGATGTAAGCGTGGCCAAGGAATCCGTCATGACCCTTGTTGGCGTAACCCAGGATGATCGTGGATTCGACCTCGCCCCGGACCTTGCAGGCCGGCCCGATGGATACCTTTGAGAGAGAGCCGCCCAACACTGTGGATCCGGGTCCCACGTAAGCCGGACCCTCCAAGCGAGTGTGGGAGCGCACCACGACTCCGTCCGAGAGGCGGATCGGGCCGCCACCTACGTCGAAGACGGAGCCAGGCTCCACCACCACACCCGAGCCCAGAGAGACGAACCCATCTCCAAGGATATGACACCCCGGCAGCTCTTCAGCGGCGTAACCGGGAAAGAACTGAGGGATATCTTCCCTGAGCTGATCCGAGTTTTGGGCCATGAGATCCCACGGGGAGCCCAGGATCCGTCCTTGGAGGTCGAGACGCTGGGTGCGGGGAAGCGGTTCCGGTAGTCGAAGGGTTTCGAGGGCAGGCGTTGGTGTCCCAGGAGGAAGCACCCATCCCATTACCTGGCCCTCCACATAGAGCGTGGTTACCTCCTGGGGAAGGGAGGGTGCCGGGCCGGTGAGGGCGACCCTGGAGCTCTGGAAGATCCGGTGTCGGTCCGGTGGGATCTCGTCGGGACCCACCACCTGGGGAGATCCGGGCTCCGAGAACCCGGCCAGGGATTCCTGGGTCAGGTGACCGGCACAACTGGACCCCCAAAAGACCTCGGACCGCTCTCTCAGGAGAAGGGCTCCGAAGAGGAGCTCCCCAGCAGGGCGGGTCAGGACGAAGGGGTCCCAGGACTGTGTCACCTCGTCATCGAACAGGAAAAGAGAGTAGTTCATGAGCGGTCGGGGTTCCTCCGGCGGAGTTCCTTCGGGAGG
>JBDHMC010000085.1:0-8911 GCA_039656355.1 Gemmatimonadota bacterium
ATGGGGAGGTTCGAGGAATCGCTTTCGGAACTCCGTCACGGGATAGAGCTCGATCCTCTCTCCCAATTTGCACACAGCCTACTCGGGCAGGTCCTGGCATTCATGGGGCGTGTTCCGGACGCAATTCACCGGCTCCGTATCGCGCTGGAACTCGATCCAACTTCCTGGCTCGCAATCCACTTTGTCGGTATGGCCTATCGCCTGGACTCCCAATACCCGGAAGCGATGGAGGCATTGGAGGCCGCCGTTGCCCTACCCGGGCGGCAACCGTGGTCCCTTTTGGAGCTGGCGCTTGCCTGTGTGGCCTCCGGCGACAGGCTTCGTGCAGAAGCCATCTATGAAGAACTCGTCGAACGATCGCGCAAAGAGCACGTCTCGCCCGTGACCCTCGCGAACGTAGCTGCGGCACTCGGCAGGGCGGATGAGGCCTTTGAGTGGCTCGACCAAGCGTATGAGGAGCGTGACGCACTCCTGAACTGGGTGAAGATTGGGCCGCATTACGATCAGCTTCGGGACGATCCGCGGTATTCTTCGCTGCTCAAGAGGATGGAGTTGGACGCGTGAGGTCCCGTCTTCTCTCTGAGCTCGGGGGGTAGTCGGAAACTTGCGGCAGAGGGTCCAAACAGAATGCGGCAAGTGTAACGCCCGGTTCCCGCTCGGGCCCTCAGCTCTCGCTTTCGCTCCGAACTTGTGTGGCAGTATCCTGAACACCACGGGCCCGGCCCTCCGGGACCTCGCCGTGGAACAACTGCCAGGATGAGCCGAGCACCCAGGTCCACGGGTTCGGCCGGGAACCCAATGGTTCGTTACCAGAAAAACCGGTGAGCAGTATAATCCAGAGTTAGGCGGGAGCGCAGGATCCCGTGCTCTTGCCCTGGCTCAACCAACTTCGGAGGGCGCGACGATGACTGTATGGTCCAGCGAACTCAACCGTCGGTCATTCCTGAAGGGGCTGGCGGGTGCGTCCGTGATGGCGCTGCCGAGGGCGGTGCGTGCGTCCAGCTCGAGTCCTACGCTCTCCCTCTTACCGTTTCTGGCAAGGCCGACGACGGAATCGATCCTCGTCAACGCCCGAAACGGCCACACTGATGCGATCGCACAACTACGGATCCGGCCGCTCGGCGAGACGCAGTGGATGCCGTTTGGTCCAGAGCTTGAGGTCCGAGCCGGAGAGTTCCTGAACTGGAGCGTCGATGGATTGGATGGCGGTACGGCCTACGAGTACGGGCCCGTGGCCAGGAGTCGGTTCACGACCCAGCGCTCGGGAGAGATTGGTTTTGAAGCGGCCCTGATTACGGACGCGCACACAGGCTCGTTCACCGACGGTACCGGACCCATCGAGGTCTTAGACGAAGTAATCCGTAACGTTAGAAGGGATCGGCCAGACTTCGTGATTGCCCTCGGAGACAACGTTGCATGGGCCACCTCCCGTAACTCACCGCAGCAGGATAGTATCGGAGCCCAACGGGCCTACTCCATGTATCGGCGACACCTAGCGCCACTTTCCATGTCGTGTCCACACTTTGGGTTGATTGGGAACTGGGAGGGCGAATCAGGCAAGCTTCCGCCCGAGAGTGCCGCGCTTGTTGAGCAGGTTCGTCGACGATTCACGCCTAATCCAAAGCACGACACGTATCCCCAGGGCGGGAGCGAAGCGGAGGACTATTACGCCTTCGATTGGGGGCCGGCCCTCTTTGTCATTCTGAACGTACAGTCCTATACGACTCCTTCGGGGCCGCAGCCAACCCCGCGGGACGATGTGACCGTGGTCGAGGACTGGACCCTTGGCAGGCAGCAGTTCGCCTGGATGCAAGACACCCTGTCAACCTCTGATCACCCATACAAGTTCGTCTGTATCCACCATGCGGTTGGGGGTAACGCCGCGAGCGACCGAGAGACGCTGTACGGTCGCGGGGGCCCGAGGGCGGCCGGCGTGGGGGAGCAGAGACTCCTCCATGAGGCCATGCGCGAGTTCGGCGTACAGGTCTTCTTCTACGGGCATGACCACGTCTTCGTCGACGAGGTGGTCGACAATGTTCATTACACGCTACCTGGAAGCTGTGGAGCGCCCTGGAAGTTCGGTACCGAGATCACTGGCTATGGACGTTATTGGGGCGATTCGGGGCACGCCCGTCTCTCTGTTCGTCCGGATCAGACGACAGTCAGCTTCGTGAGTCAGGCGGGGCAGGTTATCCACGAGTTTGTGGTGGCACCTCGGTAAGCGCCGTTTCTCCTGCCTATCAAGCAATTGCATCTGTCGCGCAGGGGCAGGTAGACTGAAGGTGAACTCCGGCGCGGCCCTCCGGGACCTCGCCGTGCGGTAGCAGCAGGATAGAGGCGATCAGAGGGGTGCCCGGCTCCGGCCGGGAACCGAATGGTTCGTTACACTTCGAAGAGCCCAATCTGTAGGAAAGGATCGGGCGGGCAGGTCACAGGTGAACTGACCTAGGACGCTTCTCCATGTGGTGGCGAAATCACAGAGAGGGCACCACGCACAGTAAGCGGCGAATGGTGCACCTGGTCAACCTCTTCGCCGTGGCCTCCCTGGCTCTCGGCATCGCGGGGAACGTCGTCGTCTTCAGTCTCATCCAGCCGAGTCTCCTCAGGCCCCTCCCCTATCCGGACCCCGACCGCCTCGTCCTCCTGGGCCAGCGGGAGGTGAATCAGCCCGACATCATGATGCTCTCCTTCCTGTCCTCCTTCGGTGTGTGGGGGGATTATCGGGAGCGCAGTCAGACCCTCACCGATTGGGCGGCCCTCAATCTCACCTTCATGAATCGGTCCATGGGGGACCGTTCCCTCTCCGTCATGGCCGGGGCGGCCACCCCGAGCTTCTTCCGGGTCCTGGGGGCCCAACCCCTCAGGGGCCGGCTCTTTCGGGATGAGGAAGGGGTGGAGGGAGGGCCTAACCTCGTGGTCCTGGACTGGTACTACTGGCAGAACGCCATGGGGGGTGAGGAAGATGTGGTGGGGAGAGTCCTCACTCTGGATGGCCAGGCCTACGAAGTCATCGGTGTCCTGCAGGAAGGCTTCGAGTTCATGACCCCCCAGGTGGACGTGTGGGTCCCCCTCCAAGCCAATCCGGTGGGGTATCCCCGGAACCTCAAGTGGACCATGTCGCTGGCCCGCATGGTACCCGGCGCCACCATGGCGCAGGTGGAAGCCGAGGTTGCCCGTATCGCCCAGGAGATCGAGGCGGAGGATCCCGAGTCCTTCCGGGGCTGGACCATGGATCCCATCAACCTCCGCACCGAGTTCCCGGACCCCTGGACCCGGCTCTATCTGGGGCTCATGGCAGGGTCGGTCCTCTTCGTCCTCCTCATCGTATGTGCGAACATCACCAACCTCCTCCTGGCCCGGAATCAGGAGCGGCGGTGGGAGATCGCGCTACGGACAGCTCTGGGCGCCGGACGCTTTCGCATTTTCCGGCGGCTTCTGGGGGAGAGCATGGTCATAGCGGTGGTGGGAGGCGCGGTGGGTCTGGCCGTCGCCACCTATGCCATGCGTTTCACCTCAGAGACCATGGGTCGCTGGATGCCTCGCATGTGGCATCCTTCCCTTGATCCGGGGACCGTCTTCTTCACCATCGGAGCCGCGGTGGCCTGCGGCCTGATCTTCGGTGTCCTTCCGGTGGTGCAGAGCCTGAGGGTAAACCAGGTGGAAGCTCTCAAGCAGGGGGGAGGGGGCCGATCAGGGGGAAGCCGCAAGAGCGGGCTCATCCGGACCGGCCTGGTGGTGGCTCAGATCTCCCTCTCCCTGGTGGCTCTGGGAGCGGGTTCCCTCCTTTCCCGGGCCTTCCTGGACCTGACGAAGAAGGACCCCGGCTTCGATACCACCGGGATCCTCACGGCCCGGTTCGACGTTCCTGTGCGGAAGTATGAGACGGTGGACGAGGTGATTCGGCTCCAGGAGGAAATTCGGGATCGGGCCGAGGCCCTCACGGGGGTGACGGCTGCGGCGCTCATACGCCCCCTTCCCAGGGACTTGTTCCTCCAGATGGAGCCCTTTTTCCTGGGCGGAGACACCTCCCAGGCGGTCACCGAGGCACCGGAGGCCGTCGCCCTCTTTGCCTCTCCCGAGTACCTGGAGACCACTGGGATCCCGCTCCTTCAGGGCCGCTTCTTCCAGGAGGCGGACCGGAGGGGTGCGCCGCGGGTTGCGGTTGTCAACAGGGAACTGGCCCAGCGCTACTTCAGCGGGAGGGACCCAATTGGGCAGCTGATCATGGCCCGGGACCTACAACTGGAGATCGTGGGGGTCGTCGGGGACGTGCGCCAGTCCCTTTTCCCCCGCCCCGGCGGACATCCGGCCCCGGCCATGTATTTCTCCCTTTCCCAGGGGTCATACAGAGGACCCTACCTGATGGTTCGGACCACGGGAGACCCGCACCAGTGGGCCGATCCCATCCGGCGGATGATCTGGGACTTGGATCCGGACATCCCGGTGAACACGGTAGAGACCATCGAGGAATTTGCCACGCGGTACGGCGGTATGGGGGAGGCATACAACGTGATCCTGGCCGCCTTCGGGGCCTTGGCTCTTCTGCTTGCATCCCTGGGGACGTACGGGGTGGTCTCGTACTCCGTCGGGCAGCGGACCCAGGAGATCGGCGTGCGCATGGCCATGGGAGCCCGACCCGGGGAGGTGGTGGCCCTGGTGGCGAGGCAGGGCATCGGAATGGCCTTTCTGGGCATCGGCATCGGAGGCGTGCTGTTGATTCCCGTACTCTCGGCGGTAGAGAAATTGCTGGCCGGGTTCGGGGTCCCTCATATAGAGCCCCTGATCATTGCCGGCCTGGCCTCGCTCCTCTTCGTCGTGACGATGATCGCCACGGTGCTCCCGGCCAGTCGGGCGGCATCGGTGAATCCGGTGGAGGTGTTGAAGGCGGAATAGGGTGCCGGTGTCGCCTCTGAAGAGCCAGTGAGCCGAAGGAACGAAGTAGAAGGGGAAGAGTACAGACCGGCGTCGAATGGCAGCCCCGGACCGCCGGCCCTACTGTCTCAAAATCCAGGCCTATCCCAAAGCCACTGATGTAGTCGTCAGAGAGCCAGGCGAGGTTTTTCCCGAGGGTGTCAACAGCTTTCGAACCGCAGAATAGGAGTCCAGCGATGAGTGTGATCAAGGAACGAGCCGAGCAGTTCTTCGATGCTTGTGAGACCGGGAAAGGGTGGGACGTATGCCAAGAGTTTTGTCATCCGGCTGCAACCTTCTCTGCACAAGCTGGAGCCCTTGCGGACGTGGAGACTGTTGAGGCCTACACGGAGTGGATGAAAGGACTTTTCACGCCTGTGCCAGATGGCCGGTATGAACTGCGGTCGTTTGCCGTAGACGAGTCGAGAGAAAACGTGTCCGCGTTTGCAGTGTTTCACGGCACACACACTGGGGAGGGCGGGCCGGTTCCACCGACCGGAAAGAGCGTAGCAGCTGACTACGTTTACGTCATGGAATTTGACGGGGACCGGATCCGTCACATGACGAAGATCTGGAATGACGCAGCCAGCCTTCAGCAGCTTGGGTGGATGTAGGCGTTATCACAGGTCACCACCATTGTCCGGATCTGGGTGTGGGTTCGCTCCAGAGACCGGTTCCCACACACGCGGTGGTCCCTGACGGCGGCTGGTTTGCGGGAATGGTCTTTCGGTGCTCAGCTGTTGCAACTGACCTGCCGCTCAGCGGAGTCGGTTCCCGCTGGCCTCGGAGTGCGATTGGGCGCATTGGATCCTAAGACAACCAAGCACTGAGTTGTATGGTAGCGCCCGGTTTCCGCGCGACTCGAGGACTCTTGCACCAATAATGCTAGTCGGGTGTACCTCGATCTCGAGCCGACCCGAAAACCTAGAGAGGAGGTGCCGTCCTTGAAGCGCATCTCTCAGAAGCTCCGCGGAGCACTGGGAACGGGACTCACGTGGGCTGCAGGGTGGGGAATGCTGGGAGCAGTGCACGGCTTTCTGGTCGGGTTCTTTAAACCGTGGCAGTGGGAGCTCTATAACCCGATTCTCTCCACCGCGCTGGGTTATGGGATTGCCGGTTTCATTGCAGGAACGGGCTTCGGAGCCCTGCTGGCTTCTCTTGATCGCAGCAAGACCCTGGCATCCCTTACCTACCGCCGTTTGGGTGCATGGGGAGCAGCTGGCGGAGCACTGGTTCCGGTAATCGTGCACCTTACGAGAGGTCTCACATCTTCCGCTGGTTGGGGTGACGTTGCTGTTACTGCACTCCTGACCGCAACTCTAGGCGGTCTTTCGGCAGTTGCCACACTCCGAGTCGCCCGAGGTGCCCTCCCTTCTGGCCCTACCCCAACCGACGCGATCACCGAAGGCCTCAATACCGACCTCTTGTCGGAGCCTCTACCCGACTTTTCTAGGGCGAGCGTTAACCAGGGTGCGGAGCATCTTCCTCAAGAAAGGGATGCAGAGAACTGAAGTTCCCTGCTCGGGCCCCTGACCTTCTTAAACCTCGCTAAGTTGTTTCGCTGAAATAACTTCTTTACCCGCGCCTATCTTCAGCGATGGCTGGCACCGGCAAACACTTTCCGGTCCTCCTTCTCCCAAAACAACGAGTTCGATGGCGAGACATGACCTCATCAAGCGTGTGAGGCAGGCCCGGATCGTCCAGGCCTTCCTAGTCTATCTGGGGGCTTCCTGGGTCGTCCTGCAGATCGCGGACGTGATGCAAGAGGCGGTAGGCCTGCCCCAATGGGCTATGGGCCTGGTACTCCTTCTCCTGATCATCGGCTTGGTCATTATCCTCGCCACGGCCTGGGTCCAGGCCCAACCCAATACGGATGCGCGGGAGGAGGCTGGCGAGGTTCCCACGGATTGGGAGGTAGCTCCATGGGAAGCTCTTGCAAGCCTGAAGGTTGGGAGGATTCCACACCTTACGTGGGGTCGGGCTGCTGCAGGTGGAGTGGTGGCCATAGCCGTCTGGGCTGTGGTCGCCACGGTCCTGCTCCTCCAACCGGATCCGACCCGGCCACCCACGACTGCCGAAGAACTCCAGTCCATTGCCGTCCTTCCCTTCTCGGACCTGTCTCCATCTGGAGACCAGGAATATTTTTCCGATGGCCTATCGGAGGAACTGCTCCCCTCCTCGTGAAAATCCCCGCCCTTCGGGTGGCTGCGCGGTCCTCGTCCTTCACCTATCGAGGCGAAAACGTCAGACCCGCTCAAGTCGGGCAGGAACTGTCTGTCAGTCATTTGCTGGAAGGAAGTGTCAGGAAGGACGGGGTCCGACTCCGGATCAACGTCCATCTGACTCAAGTGTCAACCGAGAGCCCAGTTTGGTCGGAGACCTATAATCGGTCGTTGGATGACATCTTCCAGGTACAGGAGGAGATCGCTGAATCGGTGGTGCAAGCGCTCAGAGTCGAGCTCCTGGGTGAACCGCTACAAGTTCGTGAAACCGACCCTGAAGCTTACAGGCTGGTCCTGGAAGGTCGTTACCTCCTTCTCCGTTACGACGGGGGCGACGGCGTAGAAGTTGAGCAGGCGTATAGGAAAGCTCTTGGCATCGATCCCGATTATGCCCCTGCCTGGGCGGGATTAGCCCTGCTCTATGATCTCCAGACGAATTTCGGCGCACTTGACCGCGAGGACGGCTTGGCGAAAGCCCGCGAGGCGGTGGACCGGGCCCTGAAACTCGATCCAGAACTTGCCGAGACGTGGAGGGTCCTCGCCGATATCCGCCGTGGCTATGACTGGGATTTTCCAGGTGCAGAAGATGCAACGAAAAGGGCGCTGGGCCTGGAGCCGGGCAACAGCACGGTGGTCTCCTCAGCCGCGGTGCAGGCCAGGACCCTAGGCAGATTCGTGGAAGCGCTGGACCTTGCCGAGCAGGCCGTCGCCCTGGACCCAATGGACCTGGGTGCCAGGGTCCAATGGGGCGAGATCTTGATGTACGCAGGTCGCCTGGCCGAGGCGGAAATCTCTTTTAGGGAGGTCCTGGCCCTTGACCCCCAGTCCCCGGGCACGAATGGCTACCTATCCTTCGTGTTGCTGCTATCGGAGGGACCCCAGGAGGCGTTGGATCAGATCGAGCGAGAGCTTATAGACCCGGTGAGGGCCCAGGGGAGGGCCCTTGCGCTCCACGCCGTTGGGGGGCGTCAGGAGGAGGCAGATGAAGCCCTCCAGGTGTTCGCGAATGCCTTCGGTCATATGGGTGCCTTTCAGGTCGCCGAGGTTCACGCCTTCCGTGGGGAGGCAGACCCCGCTTTCGAGTGGCTTGACCGGGCATATGAGCAGCGGGACGCTGGTCTCACCCAGATTATTGGGGACCCTTTCCTGTCTAATCTTGTGACGGACCCCCGCTGGAGAGCGTTGCTGGAAAGGGTCGGTCTACCGACGGAAATCCCGAGCTCGGGCCGCTGAGGGATCAGAGGGAGACGGAGTTCCGCTCCTTTGTGGCCCGTGTCTCCTGTCACGCCCCGCTCCCATCGGGGCCTATGCTTCGGCGTCTACCAGGGCCGCCTGTAGCAGTCGCCACCGAAGCTGAAGGATAAACCAGAAGAAGACGGCGAGCGCGAAAATCATCGTTCCGAAGCTTGAGCTAAGCAGCGTCGCCTTGGCCCCTGGTGCGATTGCTGTGGGGCGGACCGCTCCTGCAGCCTCGATGCTCTGGATCATGAGAATGATCCCAACCACCGCGCCCAGGAGTCCGTTGAGGAAGGCGAGGAAACCCCAGACCAGAACCCCATCGAGCCATGCCTTGGTTCTTAGATCCGGCAAGGCTCCAGGCCGAAAGAGTTTGAGAGCCGACCAGAGCCCGAGAATGGCCAATAAGACGAAACAAAATGACATGGGCCAACGAGTGAATCCTATAGCCTCCCAATTCGAACCCATCACCTCATCTCCTTATTCAAGGTTTTGTATTTGGAGGGACCCCAGATTAGGCTAGGACCCCCTTCTGCTTTTTG
>JBDHMC010000086.1:0-7808 GCA_039656355.1 Gemmatimonadota bacterium
CATGGATATGGTCCGCATCGGCTTTGTGGGTACAGGGCTCCAGGGGACGGCCCACGTCAGAAACCTCAATCGAATCGAGGGCTGTCAGATCACGGCAGTTTGCGACATCGTGCCCGAGAAGGCTGAGCGCGCCGCCGGCATGGTGGAAGAGGCCGGGTACCCACGGCCAGCCATTTACACCAACGGGGAAAGGGACTTCGAGCGCCTCTGCGCCGAGGAAGAGCTGGAGCTGGTCTACACGGCGACGCCGTGGGAATGGCACGTGCCGGTTCTCCTTTCCGCCATGGAGAACGGGAAGCATGCCGCCACGGAAGTCCCTGCGGCTTATACCATCGACGACTGTTGGGCCATGGTAGAGGCGGCGGAGAGGCTACAGAAGCACTGCGTCCTCATGGAGAACTGCAACTACGGCCGCATGGAGATGCTCTGCTTCCACCTGGTGAAGCTGGGTCTCCTGGGCGAGGTGGTCCACGCTGCGGGTGGTTACCTCCACGACCTCCGGGGAATCAAGTTCGAGGACCGAAACGAGGGGCTCTGGCGTCGGGCTCACTCCATGCAGCGAAACGGAAACCTCTACCCCAGCCACGGCCTGGGGCCGGTGGCAAACTGCATGGACATCAACCGAGGGGACCGGTTCGGGTCCCTGGTTTCCATGAGCAGCCCCTCCCGAGGCCTACAGAACTGGGCCATCGAGAACTATCCCGAGGGCGACCCCAAGCGGCAGGAGACCTACGTGTGCGGGGACGTCAACTACTCTCTCATCCAGACGGCTCTGGGGCGCTCCATCATGGTGGGGCACGACTGTAACCTTCCCCGCCCCTACGACCGGATCAATTTAGTCCAGGGCACGAAAGGCATCTTCCAGGGCTATCCCGACAGGGTTTATATCGAGGGGATGAGCGCCCGGTCCCACCAGTGGGACGAGGCCGTTGACTGGCTCGAGGAGTACGACCACCCCCTCTGGAAGGAGATGGCGGAGCGCTCTGCCGGAGCAGGCCACGGAGGCATGGACTACATGGAGGACTACCGCCTCATCAAGTGCCTTCGGGAAGGAATCCCCACGGACATGAATGTCTATGACGCAGCAGCCATTTCGGCGGTGACTCCGCTTTCCGAGTGGTCGGTGGCCAACGGCGGCGCACTCATTGATTTCCCGGACTTCACTCGGGGCAAATGGCAGACCTATCCAGCATGGGAGCTGTTTGGTGCGTAAGGGGTGACGCTGACCGGAGGTCGGCATGGGGAAGCGAAAGAAGAAGCGCCAAATCCAGAAACCACCCGAGTTCGGGTTTTTCGGTGACCTCCTGGATGCCACCCCTGTTGCCACCCTGGATCTCCATGGGGATACGGCTCTGGAAGCTGAACGGCGAGTTAAGGACTTCATTTCGACCCACGCCCGGATCTCCCGGGGACAGGTGATCCATATTATCACCGGCCGGGGCTTGGGTTCCCGAGGCCGGGCCGTCCTCCCCGGGGCGGTCCGTAGGGCCCTCAAATCAGAAGTGGACCGCTTCGTGGCCGAGTCCGACAAGGACCTGGACGAGGCCGGTTTCCTGGTGCGGTTAAGATAGAACCCCTTCGTCCGTCGGCCCCCCAAGCTTATCTTCTTCGGGCCGGATTTCGGCTTCCTCCCCACCCATATCTTTTTGTCATACATGGCCAAGTCCACAAAAATCTCTGGCGCCAGTCTGACCCACGCCTTCAAAGAAATCATCTGGCCTCGTCGGAATCTGGTGGCCTTGGGGCTGTTCCTGATTTTGGTCAATCGCATGTCGGGCCTGGTTCTCCCAGGTGCCACCAAATACCTGGTGGATGATGTCATCGCCAACGCGGACATCGATCTCCTCTATAAGCTGCTTCTCTTGGTGGGGGGTGCCGTCGCGATTCAGGCAGCCAGCTCTTATGCCCTCGCCATGATCCTCAGCGTGGAGGCCCAACACCTCATCGCCCAACTTCGAAGCCAGGTTCAGAAGCATGTCCTCCAGCTTCCGGTACGGCTCTTCGACGATAAGAAGAGCGGCGAGCTGGTGTCTCGGATCATGGATGATGTGCAGGGAGTCAGGAATCTGGTGGGAACGGGCCTGGTTCAACTTGTGGGCGGAATAATCACAGCCATAGTCGCTGGCGTATTCCTGATTCGAATCGATCCGATCATGACCGGCCTGGCCGTGGTGCCCCTGGCAGCTTTCGCCCTGGTCTCCACTAGAGCTTTTAAGGTCTTGCGACCTGCCTTTCGCGAACGGGGCGAGATCCGGGCCGAAGTTACCGGACGCCTCACCGAAGCCTTGGGCGGTGTCCGCATCATCAAGGGCTTCCATGCGGTGGAAAAAGAAGCGGAGATCTTCGAGGCCGGGGTCCTCCGCATCTTCGAAATCGTCAAGAAGACATTGACTACTTCGAGCAGGGTCACCAGCCTCGGGGCTTTCTTCATGGGTATGGCCAGCGTCCTTATCATGGGGTACGGCGGACGCCAGATCGTTCAGGGACAACTCACTGTAGGGGACCTCTTCAGCTTCACTCTTTTCCTGGGCTTCCTCATCGCGCCCATCATTCAGATGGCCAACATCGGTACCCAGATGACGGAGGCCTTTGCCGGGTTGGATCGGACCGCGGAGCTTCTCTCATGGCCCAGGGAGGACGATGATCCCCTCCGCACCGTCTCCATGCCTCCCATCGATGGCCATGTCGTCTTCGAGGACGTTCACTTCAGGTACGAAGAGGAAAAACCGGTCCTGAAGGGCATCACCTTCGAGGCTCGGCCTGGAACCGTGATCGCTCTGGTGGGAAGCTCCGGGTCTGGGAAAACCACCATGGCAAGCCTGGCGGCCACCTTTTTGGAACCGGACCAGGGCCAAGTCCTGGTGGACGGGATCGATCTGCGCACCGTGCTCCTGTCGAGCTATCGGCAGCAATTGGGCTTGGTCCTCCAGAACGACTTCCTCTTCGACGGCACCATCCGGGAAAACCTCCTCTTCGCCCGAGCCGGCGCCACCGACGACGAGATCCGGGAAGCCGCTCGCCGGGCTCACGTTTTGGAGTTCACCGACCGCTTTCCTGATGGGTTGGACACCGTCATCGGGGAGCGTGGGGTGAAATTGTCGGGGGGTCAGCGCCAGCGGGTGACCATTGCCAGGGCTCTTCTGGCCAACCCCCGAGTCCTGATCCTGGACGAAGCTACTTCCAGCCTGGACACCGAGAGCGAAGCTCTTATCCAGGACAGTCTCCAGGACCTCCTACGGGGTCGGACCACTCTGGTCATCGCCCACCGCCTCTCGACCATCCAACGAGCCGACCTGATTCTGGTGGTGGAAGATGGGCAGATTGTGGAGCGGGGGCGGCACGACGAACTCATGGCCCGCGAGGGGCGGTACCACCACCTCTACACACTCCAGGCGAGGATTTAAAGCTCTGGGGAGGGGGCTACCCCGAGAAACTCATTATCAAAGGTCTTTCCGCAGAAATCGGCCAAGTTCTTCGATAGAATCTCGGGCCTCGGGTACAACTCTCGCCGCCGCTTGGAATACGTGCCACATCCCGGGCCAAACTCTAAAATCCACCTCCACCCCTGCTGCGGCCGTTGGCTTCCAATCAGAAACTCATCCAGCTTCCGCAGTTCTGTTACCGAGTGCCCTGCCCTACTGAACTTCCGTCCAACGACATGCTTGATCAGGAGCCGGGTCAAACGGGCTCGGCAGGTCATCATTGGAGAGCCCCCTCGGATTAGGGGACATCTGGACTGCCCCGCACTTCTCTCTGATCCACCCCCACTCTTTCTGGAGGGTAACCAAAATGAAGAATGTGGACGCAGTGGGTACAGATGAGCGTCGAGGTCTCCCGATCGATCTTCAACCACGGGGCGCGGAAGGTCATAAACATCGGTCTGTGGAGGATTCCACCGGAGGAGCGGAGGAATTCATCCCCCTTGCAGACGGGGCAGATGACCAACTCACCCCTCACCAGGAATGGAGCCGGGTCGAAGACCTCACCTGCCGCTTTCGCCGCTCTTTTCAAACGTTTGAATGGTGAGCGCATCGGTTCCTCCACCTGGGTTGGTGGTCGGTGTTCAACGAACGGTATCAGCACTGGAGCGAGCCACCCAGAGCTGCAAAGGGGTTAGGGGTCGTTCGACCCTGAGCGGCTGAACAAGCTCCATTTCCTGCCACCGAAGATCGGGTGTAATGGAATGGTATCGCGCCTCACGTGCGGTCGCGAGAAAGGCCTGATCCTTGGTGGGGTCGCCGCTGCTCTCAAATAAGGACGCGTCGAGAACATGGCCGGCGGAGTCCAGCCGAAGGCGTAGCGATGCCGCTCCGCCGACTCGGTACATCTGGTAGGCTTCCGGCCAGTTTTCCCTCAAACTCCACTGGACCCGCCCCCAGTTGGCCACCGCGAGATCTGGTGCGAGTCCGAGTTGGGCCTCGGATCCGTCCACGGTGAGAATCTGCGGTTCGGGGAAGACGAGTTCGAGCCGAAGCCGGACAGTCTTCGGTTCCGTGACCTCAACTTGGTAGGATGGATTGAGGAAAACCACTCCCGCATGTAGAAGCCCGGCGCCGAGCAAGGACACCAGGAAAATCCGCCGGTATTGCTGGTTCAGTTGTTCGGATCGTGTCACAACGTCCCCTCATTCCGAAAGTCCCTAAACCTCGGGCCTTTTCCGCCTTCGCCCCCTATCCCCCACCGCCTTGGCGGTCGCCATCGGAGTCCCCTACTGAATCGGGGATCTCGGATCCCGTCATCTCTTCGATCGTAGCCATGACCGACTCATAGTCGAATCCCGCCACCATTGTCGAGGTTTGTCCATCCGTGCTGATGAGGACCGCGGGAGTGCCGGGGATCCCCAACGACTCGGCAAATCGAAGGTTCGCAGAGATCAGTTCTGCATGCTTATCACTGTTCAAACATGCCCTGAAACCACCGCCGTCCATCCCCATCTCCTCGGCAAGTTCTACGAAGGCTTCGGCAGGATTTTGCAGAGGAGCCCAAAGTGCCTGTCGGTTGTAGAGTTCGTCGTGGTAGTTCCAGAACTGGTCCTGATCCTCCGCACATCGTGCCGCCCGTGCCGCGAGAAACGCATTCGGATGAATGGGAACCAGAGGGAAGTCATAATAAACGAACTTCGCTTGCCCGGACTCGATCAGTTCTTCTTCCAGCCGGGGCTTCACCATTTGGGCAAAGAACGAACATGATGGGCATTGGAAGTCAGAAAACTCAATGATGGTGATGGGCGCGTCCTCCGAACCCTGGCTGACCCCACGGATCAATTGCCTCAGGACCCCGGGCTCATCCATGCCCTCGATGTCGACTGGAATCGAGACCACCCGCCCCAATTGGTTTGAACGGAGGGAATATCCCAGCAGCCCCAACCCGATCACGGCCACGATTCCAAAGACCACATAGAATCTTTTCATTGCCCCCTCTGTTTGCCCTAACGGTCAATCCTGACCTCTCAGCCCATCTTCCCTCACAGCGTTCCCCAAAACCGGGCACAGGCCCGCTGTTACCTGCCACCTATCCAACACCGCCGTCTCCCAGGACCGTACCTTCTTGGCACTCACGGGACAGGGTAACCGCGTGGTCTCTCACCCGAGTACGACTGGTCGCCGCAAGGGTAGCCTTTCCTTCAACCTGACGGGCGCTGTAGGCGTATTCGTAGTCGTTCCTAATGGGAACCTCCTGTACCCCGGGACCAACGTAGGCGATCACCGTTCGGGCCCCCGATCCCCTTCGACTCTCAACGATTTCTACATCCACTCCGATGTTGTTTCGAACCACCAGGACCCGTCTCTCCGGACATGGCTGGCCACCCAGGGTCCTTTCCTCGGTAGCCTTAGGCTGGGACGCGCAGGTTGAGGCGCCAAGGACAGCCACAAGAAGGAGTGAGAATTGAAACAAATTCCGATTCATTACTGACCCTCTCCTGCTCCAGGGGTTGCAGATAATGCACGGCTATGAGTCGCGTCAGGCCGCCACCAACCGAACCAGGGACGTGACGGGACCGATCCGGCCAGGTGCATGCCGTTGTTAGGTCGCGCATCGCCTCCCACACAGATCCACCGGTCTGCTAGACGAAGACCGCTACCGGTTCTTTTCCGATCGCCCTACGCCACACCGCAAGCTGGCCGGCGTGATAGGCGGTGTGCGCTCCCACAACCTGTAGCACGATGTGACCCATTGTCGGAAAGTCGTCATCTGACAATTGCCGTCTCAGGACCGATTCATCCACACTGCGTACAGTGTGGCACAAACGAGTCGTGGCATCGGAAAGGAGTGTCTCCAGTTGCGCCTTCTTAGGATACTGTTGCTCCTCCGGCCGCGGGGTGCTGCCATATCCGAAGACAGATTCCCAGTCGTCAGGCAACCACGGTGCAGCACCCAGCTCCGTCGCCATACCCTGGCAACTAAAGATGATGTGGCCGAGTGTCCAGGTCGCATGGTTGGGCACTCCAGACGGTTGCTCGACCATCTCCTCGTCCGTTAGATCGTCGACCGACTGTTCCATGAACCTGACAGTGGCTTCGAACGTATGGATCAGTTCGTCAATCACTCCCGGGCCTCCTTAGTCAACCTGACTACTGCTTATGCAGAACCACGTGTTCACATCCTACCGGTGTTACCTGATCATTTGGCCCAACCTGGACCACCTCACTACACTGAATTCGGCGTCGAATGAGAAGTACACGCGCTTGGGAAGGCCGGTGACTTCATTAACGCCGACAAACCCCCTGAAACGGCTATCCATGGATAGGTCCCTGTGATCACCTAGAATAAACACCGATCCGTCGGGAACTGAGATCGGCCCCCAGGTCAGAAGAGTCGGAGCGTAAGCTGGGACCCCTGCCGTATCCGACAAAGCCAGGTATTCGTGCTGCCATTCCATCCAAGGGTGAGGGGAATCCGAATTATCCGATAGATGGGCATACGGCTCCTCAACTGGACGGCCGTTTCGCACCAGCGCACCCTGTGTCATCTCAACTGTATCTCCTGAGATGGCTACGATTCGCCCTACGAACTCGATGGATTCCCCCTCCACTTCATAGGTAACTACAACATCACGAGGCAACTCGGATGGGACCCGTGGATCCGCAACGATGTATTCGCCCGGCAAAATGGTCAGTTCCATGGCGCCGCTGGAGAATGAGAACGTCCGCACGTAGCGGGCTTCGACCAGATCGAATGCCGACCCCACAAGATGAGAATATGCCAGGGCCAGAGCGACATATAGGGGCCACCGTAGCCAGCGTGAGGCCCGCTCTTTTGAGGGACTTCGCTTAGCAAACCGACCCGCGTGTATGCACATCACGAGCAGAAATCCGGGGAGGATCAGGAAGGAAGCCAGTACCGCGACACCAGGCAACTGCAAGATCCCCAGAATTGTCAGGAGTACGGAGAAGAAAAGGCCCAGGGGTCCCAGAAAGAAATAGGCGGGGCGACCCGCATAAAGATGGCCGAGGCCAGGTAGTATCAACGTCAGCACAACAGCTACCGTTGAGCGAGGCGATTTACCGGACATTTTCGAGCGCACCATTCATCTGGGGTCGTGTGGCGGCTAACGCCTCGCGGGCTGCCGAAACGGTCGAAAGGCCGGGACCCAGAGCCCGCTCTCTTTTCAACCGCCTATCGACCCGAAAAGGTCCCCGGCACCGTGCCGCGAACGAAGTGAGCGGGTGGCATGACAGTTGAAAAGCGGAGCCCGCATCACCCCTCCCCACTTTGAGTGGGGAGGAGGAAGTTCACTACTGTCTCTGGCCAGTCCCCAATATTGATTTTGGCAAGCACGCTATCGCGCCCGCCTACTGCGCCCCGCG
>JBDHMC010000087.1:0-7782 GCA_039656355.1 Gemmatimonadota bacterium
TGACAGCCGAATCCACCTCCAGGAAACCCACACTTCCTTGGGTTACGATGACCGTGGCATCTCCCTGGAGGGAGTCCAGGGAAAAGCCCCGCCCCACGGCGGAAACCCGTCCGGTAAGAGAAGTCGACTCAGGGAAGGACGGGAGAAGGTCCGATAGTACGAACTCCTCTTCAGCCACGGCCTCCAGAAAATACGAATCGGCCACCCGAAGGGCGTTGAAACGGGCAGTCAGGGAGAGGGGTCCGCCTGAGGTGTCCAGGTCGGCAGCCACCTTCAAGTCTGATAGGGGACCATCGACCTCGACCCTCCCGGCGTACTCCCCCTCGAAAGGAAGGGCCGGGAAGCTCCGTCTGAGCGTGGTCAGGGAAAGGGGACTCAGGTCCCCGGTGAGATTCAGGAAGAGGTTCGCGGAATCACGCCTTATCCGCCCCCCGACTGCCACCCGGCTGGCGCCGCCAGCCGAAGACAGGACCGCCATGCCACCGACTCCCGGTTCAGGCAGGCTGGCAAATCCCCGCCCAGCCGGAACGTGGGTGAGATCTGCATCGATCCCAATCCCGTCCCCCGTCAGGGCCCCAGTGAGGATCATGCGAACGGCCCCTGAGCCACGAAGTTTCATGGCCGGAGAGATGCTCGCCAGCGTCCCCCATTCCAGTGGAGCCACGGTCAGGTGGAGTGAGGAAGCGGAGAACCCCTCACGGAAGCCCATTCGTCCCGAAATGTTCGCCGTCATCACACCGGTTGAATCCGGATGGGTAAGATCCATCAGGCCCTCTACCTCCAACTCGTCCATGGTACCGGACAGAGAGAGGCTACCATCCAACCACCCACGGAGAGGAAGTGTGTCCACCACCCAGGGGTCCGTCACCGCTAAATCCAGTGCCGTCAACTCAAGGGCCAGATCCCTGAACCCAATATCTCTCCCGAGAAACAAGCCCCCACGGGCCCTTATTCCACCCGACTCCGAGGTAAGCTCGGTGTCCTGGAAGTCCAGAAGAACGCCGTCGTCGTCCAGGACGAGTCCGAACGGGCCCCGGGCATTCCCCCTCGGGAGGCGGTCCTCGATGAAGGAGATGTCCTGAAGAGCCAGCGGGTCAGCATCCCCCTGGACGACTACCCGAACACCCGCTCCCTTCGCCCATTGGACATCCACCATCCCCTGAGTTTGGGAGTTCGGCAGATCCAGAGTTCTCAATGAGGCCAGGAGTCGGCCCCCCTCTCGCCGAATCTCACCCTCGGCCCCAGAAACCCGGAAAGGATCCGGCCACACCTCACCTGTAAAGGAGAGGTTTTGGACTTCAAACCGTTCTCCCCTTTGCCCCGGCGATCTAAGGATGGCCTGCCCCAACTCCAGGTCGATATCCCGGAAGCTCATTCGACGAAGGGCTGGACGTCCATCATCGCCAGGCTCCACCAAGACCCGGTCCAGATTCTGGCGGCCCGGGGCCAAAGGAAGGAGGATATCCAAGGACCCTTCGTAAAGCACCGCCCCCCGGAGAATCACGGTCCGACGGGGGCCGGCACCCTCCTCACCGGGAGCCTCGGGCAGAGTGTCCGCGGGAGGAGTCAGGGAATCGAGAGCGGACTCGGGGACGAAGATGGAGACGACGTTCATCCGTTCCTGGTCAGGGAGTCGCTCCAAGGTCACCTGGGGCTTCCAGAGGTGGACTCTCGTCAGGACCAGATCGCCCCGTAGAAGAGCAGGACCCGAAATCCCGGTCCGAATCGAATCCGCCTGGAGAAAGACCTTCCCGTCCTCGCCCCGAATCGTGACGTCCCGGAAGGTGAATCCTCGAAACAATCCAGGGGAGGAGAGTTCGTCCACCTCAAGCTCCCCAGCAATCGCGCCGCCGACTCGAGCCAAAACTTCCCTCAGAACCAACTCTTTGCCCGCCGTGGTCTGGGTGGCGAGGATCAGAAGGAGGATCAGGACCATTCCGAAGGCGAGGGCAAACCGAGTGCCCCACTTTCGGAGTCGCCGCATCCAGGCCTTCATCAGAACGCCTGTCCGATGGAAAAGTGGAGCTGGAAGCGGCGAAGGTCCCAGGGACCCAGCCCCGCACCCCATAGCACCGGGTTCTCAAGCACCACCAGATCTTCGAGCACAGTGGGGGTAGCTTCACCGGGATTGAGCCCGATCTTTTGGGTCACGACCAGAAGGTCCTCCCCCCCGCCGAACCGGTAGCCCAGGTCCACTCGAATAGGCCCGATGGGACTGAAATACCGTACCCCCATCCCGGGGGTGAACTCCAGATCAGCCAAACTGGGGTTTATATCCTCGTCCCACACCTGGCCGAAATCCAGAAAAGTCGCACCCTCCCACAACACTCCAACCAACGGAAACCTCACCTCCAGGCTCCCCTCCAGCAGACTCGTTCCACCGGTTGGGCTAGGGAAAAACTCCTTGTCCTCCAATTGCCCGGCGTCACAGGAGAGATCGGCCACTTCCATTGCCGTACACGGGCCGGGGTCATAGAGCTTCGTGACATCCTCGAGGTAGAGAACCCGTGGGCCGAGACGGTTTTGACCAAATCCCCGGACGCTGTTGGATCCCCCTGCAAAGAGCCGTTTTTCAGGATGCACAATCTCACCGGATGCTAGTCCTATGAACCCCTCAGGACTCACCCACCCACCCCGCAATCGAGCCCCCAAGACCCACCGGGAGCTGTTCTGCGTGTACCAGGTGGCTTCTGATACCACACGTGTGTATCGGAAATCGGAACCGGTCCAGGCGCCGGCGTGCTCCAGATCCACCGCCGCCGAATATCCTCGCGTGGGGCTGAGGGCCCGGTTTCGCCGGTCCTGGGAAAGGGAAATCCCCACCGGTGAGAGAGTGTTGCCTTCCTGGAGGAGCTTGATCTCATCAGGGGAGCAGATGAGATAGGCTGAGCAGAAGAAGACCTCCGCCGCTGACAGACTCGAGAGCTGGGGTCTGAACGAAACCCCGAGGAGGGTGGAGATATTCAGCCTCCGGGTAAACCCGAGGTTCATCCCCAGGGCCTTCCGAACGAAGGAGCGGGGGACCGATTGCCTTTCCACGAACAGGCTGGCCGTAACGGAGTTCCGGGGAGAGAAGAGCCAGGGCTGTGTGAAATCGACGGAGATCAATCCGGTCAGCTTCCCGTATTCCCCGGTTCCAGCCTGACTACAAAGTGGCGTGCTCTCCAGGCGGGAAGCGAAAATGTTGGCCATCCTCCCAGTGACCTGAAGGCGACGGGCGCCCCCAAAGAAGTTCAGGCTGCTCCAGTTGGCCTCGGTGTTGAAGCACTCGGCCGTACTCAGGCCTCCGCCCGTTCGCACCCGATGGAAGTCACCCTCCTGGGCTTGGATGGTGAGTGGGAGGATGGAATCCACGGCCGAAAGAGTATCGGGCACGAAATTCACGAACCGGAAGATGTCCAGATTGTAGAGATCTCGCTGGCCAGAGAACTGGAGATCCTCCCCGTAGATGTCCCCCTCCCGGAAGGGGAGCATACGTCGGACCACGGCTTCGTCCACCGAAGCCTCTCTTCCCTGGACCGAGCTGATATCCAAGGTTAGCGGGCCGAAACGGGTCAGCGGGCCGGGATAGAGGTCAAAACTCACTCTAGCTTCGTAAGGTGTTTCTCTGGGGATGAAGTAGTTTCGCAGGACATCCGCGTGGGCAAAACCTTGGTTCCGAAACCGGGCCTCCAGCGTATCCCGCGTCGCGTCCAAGGCCAGCAGGCTCAATGGCTCCCCGACCCGGATGGGGAGGTCTTCCAGCACTGAGGAATCGGCGAGTTCCTCCAACCCTTGGAAGCCAAGCTCCACGACCTGGATTGGATCTCCCTCCTCGATCAGGAAGGTGATTTGAACCTCTTCCGCGGTGGGCCGGGTCACAACCGTATCCACGGCCGTTTCTCGGAAGCCCCGCAAATAGTAGAAGAGTTGGACCCGGGCATGGTCCAGTCTGAGCTCACGCTCGTTCAGGAAGTAAGGGTCAAGGGAGAAGTCGGCTCCAGCCAGACAAAAGGGAATCAGCTTAAAGAGGAGGGAGCGGCATTCGGTCTGTCGAGTATTGATGGCGGTACCAAGAACCTCATCGGAGAACTCACTGTTCCCGCGAAACCGAAGGCCGGTGACTTCCTGAAGGCCGATCTGTGCGGAGAGCGGTCCCTGCACCATGAGCGATAAGCCAACTACGCCCATCAGCTTAATCAGGGACGGCCTTCTCCTCATCTAGGGAGCCTCTGTAGAGTTTTCGGTGGACCCCTCCCAGGGTGCCGGAAGGGGCAGGGGGTCCAGCGGTTCACGTGCAAGAAACAACCGAACCACATAAAAGGACACCGCCGCCGCGGCCACAGCCACCCCCCCTGCGACCAGGCCAGCCCGAAGGTTCACCCCCGGACCAGGCTTGGTTCTCCGATAAAACCCGCTCATGACTCCCCCCTCTCCCCAACAGAATCCCTCCCGGCAGGGGACATCCCTTCCCGGACTGGGTCCGTTTTGAGAAACCCCTGGGTCCTCCTGGGGAAAGCATGGGACCCAACGGGGACAAAGACACCCTTCTCATCCAGGTAGAGGTGGGGAGTGATCAGCATGTGTTCCTCAGTTATTCCTATCAGATTGAAGCTGTTCTTGTTCCTCTCCCTGGCCCGCCCCCTTCTGGAGGTCGTCGTTCCCGAATGGGCGATGACGATCCCGTGTCTCCCATCCTCCGTCTGGTATGCGTCCAAGGAGTTCGCGATGTAGGCACGGTGAAGGTGTCCGCCCAGGATCAGGTCGACCTTCATTTTGCTGAAGGCATCCAAACACCTTTGAAACCCTGGTAGGACCTGGTCAGAACAATAGTCCGGAGCAGGGGCCAGGTGGTGATGAAGCACGACCACTCTCAGGTCCCCCTCCGACACATCCTGGAAGGCGTCTGCTGCGAAGAGAAGCTGCCGGTCCCCAAGGCGACCGTTTACGATGGCCTGAAGAGGGGCCGTGGTGTTTAGGGAAACCACCGTAGCACCGCTCACGGCCCTGACGGTGTCCAACTCCGGCGAAATGAACTCACGGTAGTTCCTGAGGGGTGCAAAAAGCCGCTCCCAGACTCGGTAGAGGGGTACATCGTGGTTCCCAGGAGTCACCACGGTTGGCAGATCGGGAAGGGCCCGGATGAACCCACGCGCTACCTGATATTCTCTGATCTTGGCCCGCTGTGTGAAGTCACCGGAGAGCACCAGAAGGTCCGGGGAGATCTCCCGGATGGCGCGTTGAAAACTGTCGGCGACCTCGGCATCGAAAGCTTTGCCGAAATGGAGGTCCGAGCCGTGGAGAATGGTCAGCATCAATACCTCACGTCTCAACCTGTGGCTGGGTGTCCTCCCGCGGGTGGACGAGATCCTCGAAGTCTCGAGATTCCCACCAAACCCGCGAGCACAAGGATCAAGCTAATGACCTGAGCTAGGGTGAGGAATCCAAAGAATCGATCATCCTTCGCGCGGAAGAACTCCACTAGAAAGCGCTCGGCCCCCGCAAGACTCAGCCAAACCATGAAAAGCCAGCCCTTGGCATGGGAGTGCCTCCGGGTAGACCAAAGGAAGAAAAAGATGAGGAAGGAGAGGCCGACCTCATAAAGTTGGGTCGGGTGAACGGGCACGATTTCGCCATACTGGGCAATGAGCTCCGGGTCCACCTGGATGCCGAACTCCCTCTGAATGATATCCACCCGGGTCGGAGGGGCTCCCTGAGGGAACGCGATCCCCACCCATGAGCCAGTGGGACGACCCCAATCATCCCCCACCAGGAAGCACCCGATCCGGCCCACCCCATACGCCAAAGAAAGGACCGGCGCGAACATGTCGGCCTGGGTGGGAAGGTGAAGCTTCTGCTTTCGGATTTTCCAGACCACCAGGGTGAGACCTCCCAGGAAGCCTCCGTACCAGACCAACCCCCCTCTGGCAAAAATCAGGCTGGCCGGATCCTCCACCAACCGAGGGAAGTTCAGGAACACAAAGTAGATCTTGGCCCCGAGAAGCCCCCCCACCACGGCCATGAACAGGAGGTCCCAGGTGATTTCCTGATCGAGCCCCTGACGCCTCATCTCCGATCGATGAACCAGGCCGCCGCACATAAACGCCAGAAACATCATCATCCCGAAGGAAGTGATGGGGTCGCCGCCAAGAAGGGGTACCCAGTCTGGAAGTCGAAATAGGTATGGATACACGGTTATCTACCCCTTGGGGCCGAGTCCATCAGATGGGTACGAGCCAGGTCAGGGAAGGGTAGGCTTGCATTTGCCGAGACCTCCGGAGACGCCACTTCCCCCCGCTCCAGTCGAAAGAGCGCTGCTCTGGCAATCATTGCCCCGTTGTCCATAGATAGCCTCGGGGAGGCCACGAACAGCTTTCCCTTAGGACCCAGCCGCATATCGATCTCCCGCTTGAGTCGACGATTGGCCGAGACTCCACCACCCAAAAGGACCCGTTGGCACCCGGTCTCTTTTACTGCCCGAAGAGTCTTGCTCGCCAGAACATCCACCGCGGCCGCCTGGAAAGCGGCAGCGACATGTTGTCGCTCGTCCTCCAGTGACCCCTCGGTGGCCAACTTGGAGACGAGGGTGGCCACGGCGGTCTTGAGTCCACTGAAAGAGAAGTCATAGTAGTCCGGGTCCGTGGGGGCCTGATTCCGCCGGAGCATGGGCCGAGGGAGAGGGAACCGATCTGGGTCACCCATTTCCGCCAGGGCTTGGATGAAGGGCCCCCCAGGGTAGGATAGGTCCAATAGCTTCGCCACCTTGTCGAAGGCTTCTCCGGCAGCATCGTCCCGAGTCCGCCCCAGAAGTTGGTATTCTCCCCAGGCCGGTGCGTAGAGGAGAATGGTGTGTCCGCCCGATACCAGGAGGGAAACAAACGGGGGTTGGGCGGCGGGGTCTTCCAAGGATGGGGCGAAAAGATGAGCCTCCATATGATGGATCGGAACAAGCGGCTTTCCCATTGAGAAGGAAACGGCCTTTGCCCAGGACATTCCCACCAAAAGAGCCCCGATGAGACCTGGTCCCGCGGTCACCGCAATAGCATCCACATCCGAGAGCCGCCGACCGGACTGCCGGAGAGTCTCCTCCACCACCTCCTGCAAGCGGGTCAGATGAGCCCGGGCAGCCAACTCAGGGACAACCCAGCCGTAGAGAGCATGGACGTCCTGGGAATGGATGACGTGGCCCAGGACTCTTCCGTCCGCCGCCACCAAGGCCGCAGAGGTTTCATCACAGCTGGTCTCGACACCAAGGATGAGAGGTGAGCTCACTGGCCAGCCGGGCGTCGAAGTACCACCCGAATCGAGGGCGTAGATTCCACAAACTTCGGGACCCCCTCCACCACCAAGACCACCGTTGTTTCCTGCCCGGGGGCCAAACCTGGCCTTTCGGTCGGAACGGTCACCGAAAGAGTTTCCGGATCAACTAAATCCACCAGGTTCCGGGCTCCCTTCAGAACCACCGTTACCGAAGCGGGATCGGCTTGCAGCTGGGGGTTCGAGTCCAAAGAGGGAAGGAGGACGGGGAGATCTGCGAACTCTCGAGATATTGTGGAATCCGTCGGGATCTCGACCGATGCCTCACGTACCTCAGGAAAGACGATGGTCAACCCCTGAAGGCCCGTGGTATCCACGCCGAGGACGATGGGGCCGGAGCCTCCTCTCACCAAGGAGAGATCCATTTCCATGAGGCGGAGGGAGTCCAGACCTTCGAACCGGCTGGCCGCTCCGAACACCTGGGCGCCCGATGGTGTGACTACCGGCGGACCGGCTTGGGAGAGCCCCGGTGGAAGATCCCCGGAT
>JBDHMC010000088.1:0-7768 GCA_039656355.1 Gemmatimonadota bacterium
GTCATAATCGGCCAGGCTCGTCTGGGCTCCTGCTTCCCCGGAAAAAAGAAAAAGACCGAGGCCCACAACAAGAAATCCAACACGGTGCAAAACACCCGGTGCCGCCTGTCCTTGGTGCCTACGCCCCACCAGCAGTCCTCGCATTCTCATCTCCTCAGCGCGCCAATCAAATCATAGTCCAGAGCATCGACGATCTCGATCTCAACGAACGTCCCAGGAGCCACCCCATCAGCAGGAAGAAGGTTGGTGACTCCGTCCACATCCAGCGCCTGACTTTCGATCCGAGCCTGAAAAGCGAACTCCGAATCTTCCTCTAGTACACAGTCCACGAGGGCGATGGTCCGTCTTCCCACCTGGGCCAGGTTGAGCTCAAAAGAGATCTCCCGCTGTACGTCCATGAGAGCCTCCAGACGCTCGTCCTTTACCTCCTTGGGAACCTGTGCTTCCATGGCGGCCGCAGGGGTCCCCTCCTCGACCGAATAGGCGAAAGCCCCGACCCGGTCGAAGCGCATTTCTTCCAGGAGGCCAAGAAGCTCGTGGAAGTCCTCTTCGGTCTCCCCGGGGAACCCGACGATGACAGTAGTCCGGAGAGTGAGCTCCGGAATGGCGTCACGAAGCCATCCCACCCGCTCCCGGATGGTGGACTGACGTTCTGGCCTTCGCATGGCCTTCAGGACACGGTCGCTTCCATGCTGGAGGGGCATGTCGAGGTAGGGGAGCAGCCTGGGTTCGGCGGCCAGAAGCTCCACCAATCCCTGCGTGATTCCTGAAGGATACATGTAAAAGAGTCGGAACCAGGGGACTTCGGTTCCGGCCAGGAGGCCCCGGAGAAGATCGGGGAGAAGAGCCTCATCCACCCCGGCCCGCACCCGATCCCGGCCGTACCAGGTGGAATCCTGGGAGATGATGTTCAGCTCCTTTACCCCCTGGGCCTCCAGGGCCCGGGCCTCCCTGACCAACTCGTCAACAGGGGAAGACCGATGGAGGCCGCGCATGAGGGGAATGGCACAAAAGGCACAGGAGTGATCACACCCCTCGCTGATTTTCAGGAAGGACGTATGGGGGGTCTCCGTAGCCAGAACTCGGAGGGGACGCTCCATGTTCGGAATCAACTCGTCCTCATCCGGAAGGAGACCGCGCTTCCTTAGAGCCGGTACCAGGTCGGCGAGCTCTGAAAGCCCCAGGAAGAGGTCCACCTCGGGAATCTCCTCCTCCATCTCGTCCTTGTAGCGCTGAACCATGCATCCAACCGCAACCACCGCCTTCACCTCCCCAGCCCCCTTCAGCTCACAGGCCTCAAGGATCGTCTCGATGGATTGCTCCTTGGCGGCTTCGATAAACCCGCAGGTGTTCACGATGACCACGTCCGAGCCATCCACATCGCTGGAAACCCGGGCTCCGTGGCCCACCAAGGCAGCCATCATGTGCTCAGAATCCACGGTGTTCTTGTCACACCCGAGGGTGACAAGGCCGATGCGGGGACCAGATGCCGGGCCCACTGGTTCGAGTTCCAGGCGTACGGCTTGAGTACTCGAGTCGACCTCCGACCGGATGGGGGTGGAGGAGAGAGGGATTACCGGGAGGTCCCTGCGTTTCACGTTAGGAGCCCTTTGGAAGCTCTGAACAGGTGGGGCCTATCAATGCCGGCGAATGACCTGAGCACCCGATGGGGGTGTGAATTGGAAACGACTCGGATCCGGCGTCGGGTTCAGCTGGATCTCGGAGAGGGTCACGGTCCGGACTGACCCATTTTCCATCCCAATCCGGGCCTGGAGAATCAGGGACCTCTGGGAATCCAGCCAGATTCTGGCCTCCTGAAAACCCGAAGACTCAAAGGGCTTCAGGGAAATCAAGTGGGTTGACCGCCCCGACAGGGTTTCCTCACCCAGATACTCCAGCGCGTATTTTTCCCCCGGGGTTTCCAGGAACTCCCGATGAAAATCCACCCCCCCCGGGCGTACCTCCATGTCAAACCGCAGGACCTGTCTCGGGTCGGAGCTGGGGTAGTACACCCAAAACGCCTCACCATCAGCCACCAAGAGGTCCCCCTCAGGGTCACTGAACCGCATGGCAAAAAGATTCGGGGTTTCCTGACAGAGGGATCCCTTCGAATACGTGGTTTCGCCAAGAAGGGGAACCGCCAGGGCCTGCTCGAAGGTGGCGCAGAAGCCACGAATCTCCCGGTACCGAGCACCAGCTTCCTCCATCAGGGAAAGCGCCGTGGCGTCCTGGGCGGAAAGGCCCTGATAACCCAGCCCTATGGCTAGAGCCAGGATCATGAAGAAGGAAGTCCTTTTCATAGCATTCCTCACAACTCTTCCTCGTCTCCCCTACGAAGGAACTCAAGATCCGATAGAGTCATCAGCACCTCACGTGCTTTTGACCCGTCCGGAGGCCCAAGGATCCCGGCTTCATGGAGTTGGTCCACCACCCGTGCCGCCCGTCCATAACCGATCTTGAGGCGCCGCTGAAGGAGAGAAGTGGATCCCTGGTTCTGCTGGATACATACTTCAGCAGCATCCCAGAAGCGGTCGTCCCGGTCCAAATCCTCACCCAGCCCCCCCTCCTCCATTCCGACCTCCGCCTCCAGACTACGAACCACGTCGAGAATGTCCTCCTCCTCCGGCCACCTTTCCTCCTTAGACTCCGCTTCGGCCCGAAAGGCTGCCTGATCCCTGTACCACGAGGTGAGGCGCTCAGTCTCCTCGGTGCCGATGAAGGCTCCCTGAATCCGCACGGGTTCGGAGGTCCCAGGTGGAAGGAATAGCATATCTCCGTTCCCCAAGAGAGCGTCGGCTCCGTTCTGATCGATGATGGTGCGGGAGTCCACCTTCGAAGCCACCCGGAAGGCCACCCGAGTGGGGAAGTTCGCCTTGATAAGGCCCGTGATGACATTGACGCTGGGTCGTTGGGTCGCCACCAAGAGGTGGATCCCGATGGCCCGCGCCTTTTGGGCCAGGATTGTGAGAGGCTTCTCCACCTCACTCTGGACGGTCATCATCAGGTCCGCCAACTCGTCCACCACCAGGACCACGTAAGGGACAGGACCGTCTTTCCAGAGCCATCGGTCCGGGTCCCCGTCGGGTCCTTTGGGATAGGCTCGCTTCATGGGCACTCCCTGCCCAAGCTTCTTGTTGAATTCCCCCACGGATCGAACGGTGTTGACATGGAGCAGCTCATATCGGCGCTCCATTTCGAAGACCGCCCATTTTAGAACTCCGGCCGCATCCCTTGGGTCCGTTACCACCGGGTGGCGGAGATGGGGCAGGTTAACATAGGCGCTCAACTCCACCATCTTCGGATCGATGAGGAGAAAGCGGAGCGTCTCGGGGGTATGGCGGTATACCAAACTGGTGATGAAGGCGTTCAGACAGACCGATTTTCCGGAGCCTGTGGCGCCCGCAATGAGGGCGTGGGGCATCTTCGCCAGGTCGGCCACAAAAGGTCGCCCAGTCAGGTCTCGCCCCAAGGCCAGGGGGAGCTCCGCTTTGCTCCGGGAAAACTGCCTGGATTCCAGGATCTCCCGGAGGTACACCATCTCGGCTTTGGGATTGGGAATTTCTACGCCTACCGCACCCTTTCCCGGGATCGGAGCCACGATCCGAATGCTTCGGGCCTTCATGGCCAAAGCGAGGTCGGCATCCAGACTGGCGATCTTGTTGACCTTCACCCCCGGAGCCGGCACCACCTCGAATTGTGTAACCACGGGACCCGTGGTCCGACCTCCAATGGAGCATTCGACATTAAAGGTTTGAAGCTTTTGGACCAGAACCTGCCCCAGCCGATCCAGATCCCGCTCCATTCCTTCCCGATCGGAGAGGTCCGGCTCGTCCAGGTGATGGAGGGACGGGAGTTCGTGGGGCAGATCCTCCTCCGGAGGGTTGGGATCCAGGAATTCCCCGATTCCGTCATCGTCTTCCGGCAGGTGGGCAGAACTGCCATGAGCTTTGGGGTCAGCTTCCTCCGAAGGAGCCTCTTCCTCGACCATGTCCTCTTCATCGATGAAGGAAAAAAAGTCTGATTCCTCTGGAGCTTCCATCGCCTCTCGCTGATCCATCGCCCGAGCTTCCCGCTGAGCTTCCCGCTGAGCTTCCCGCCGAGCTTCCCGCCGAGCTTCCCACCGAGCTCCAAGCCGCTCTGCCCCGTCCTTCAGCCACCCCTGCACACCCTTTCCGGCCCGTTGCGCCCCTTTACCAAGGAGACCGACGCCCTGGACAGCCCCTCGCCCGACGGGAAGAAGCGGGTTCCACCCCAGGGTCGCCACAAGGAACAGAACGGTGAGGGATGAAAGGAGGAAGAGGGCACCGAACCCCCCCAAGCCTGCTACCAGGAAGTTCCCGAGCCAGGATCCAAGGACCCCGGCGGCTGCGGAGCCCTGGAGGAGGACACTGAGGCCAGGGGGAAGGAGGAAAAAGAGACCTCCAAGGAGAATCGCCAGGCGAAGGGTCCAGTTCGGAGATAACCAGCCACCCAGGCGAAAGCCCGCAACAATGAGACCGGCAGGAATGAAGAGGGATGCGAACCCGAATGAATAGTGGAGAACCGCTTGGATCGCCGCTCCAATGGCCCCCATGATATTTCCAGAGGGAAACCAGGACTCACCGAACTCACCAAGGAGGGAGGTCGGGAGCAGGACAAGGAAGAGGAATAGGGCAGCGGCCAGGATCCCCAGTGCCAGGATCTCCTGTTTCTGCTCCTGACCAAGAATCCCCTTCTTGCCCTTCCTTTTTCCTTTCGGCTTGGACCGGGTCACGGCTTATCCAATCCCTTCACCCCCCGACCTCAATCGCTCGTAATACGCGGCTCTCCCCATCACCCCTGCATCCCCCCAACCCTCAATCCTCACCCGTCTGCAGTGGAAGGCTGATTCTCCGCTCTCGCATTTCTGGTACGAGCGGATGGCGATCAACGGATGCACAGAGCTCGAGGTCTCCACCCAGACCGGCATCGACCAGAGCCTTCCCTGCCGCTGTGGACCTAAGGAACTCGACATCCACCGTATACTTGGAGGCCAAGTCCCGAACCACCCTGCCTGCGTCGTTTAATTCCGACTCTTCTTCCTCGCCCTCTCCAAGGGTCCGGATCAACATCCCTGCACAGAGGGCGTCATCCAAAGAGAACCGGTTCTCCCTTCCGGAACAGACGATGGCCAGGTCATGGACTCCGTTCAACGCCTCAGCAACAGCGGCCAGGTTCATGAAAGAAGCTGCAATGACCTTGTCTGCCCCTTCCGCCGCGACAAAAGCTCGGGTTCCATTGGTGGTGGTCATGACGAGCTGCTTTCCTTCGACCACGGCGGCGGAAAACTCGCTGGGGGAATTGCCCAGGTCGAAGCCCTCTACCTTCAACCCTTTTCGCTCCCCACAAAGCAAGGTGTCTTCCCTACCCAGGGAGGACGCCAACTTCACCGCCTCTTCAGTGGATACGGTGGGGAAGATGGCTCGGGCACCATTGGCCAAGGCCTCCACCAGGGTGGATGTGGCCCGGATCACGTCGATGACGACAGCCGTTCTGCCCTCCACCGAGGGTTCATCAACCGCCGCTGGTGAGAAGAAGACGTCAATGGTCATGTCGATTCCCTTTCGGCCGCAAGGAAGCGAGCCACGAATCCCGTGTCCACCTCTCCCGATACGAAATCTGGATCCCGAGTGATTCGGGCGAGGATCCCGATGGTAGTGGGGATACCCTCGATGACGAAGCTGTCCAGGGAGTGCTGCGCCCGGACCACGGCCTCTTCCCGGGTGTTCCCGCTGATGATGAGCTTGGCCAGGAGGGAGTCGTAATAGGGAGGCACATGATACCCGGTGTAAACATGGGTATCCATCCGGACTCCAGGCCCGCCTGGCGCATGAAAGGTCGTGATCTGCCCCGGGCAGGGGGCAAAGTCTCGCTCCGGATCTTCCGCGTTGATCCGGAATTCGATGGCATGCCTCCGATGGGTCACCTGTTCATCCGGGAAGGAAAGGGGTTCTCCGGCGGCTACCCGAATCTGTTCCTTCAAAAGGTCGAATCCGGTGGTGACCTCCGTTACCGGATGCTCCACCTGGATTCTGGTGTTCATCTCGATGAAGTAGAACTGCCCATCCTCATCCAGGAGAAACTCAACGGTTCCGGCCCCAACATAGTTGATGGCCTTGGCTGCCATTACCGCGGCGGCGCCCATCTCGTCCCTCAGCTCCGGAGTGAGAGCTGGAGAGGGGGCTTCTTCGATAAGCTTCTGGTGGCGTCGCTGGATTGTGCAGTCCCGTTCGCCCAAATGGACTACCCGCCCCTGTTGGTCTCCAAACACCTGGAATTCGATATGCCTGGGCCGGGGGATGAACCTCTCCACGTACACGCCAGAATCCCCGAAAGCTGCCATGGCCTCGTTTCGAGCCTGCCGAAAGAGCTTTTCGAAGCTTCCGGCATCCAAGGCCACGCGCATACCCTTCCCACCGCCCCCAGCCGATGCCTTGATCATGACCGGGAATCCGATTTCTTGGGCGACCTCCTTCGCCTCCCGCGAGTCGTCGATTTCTCCAGCACTCCCGGGAACCGTGGGGACCCCGACCTCCATCATCGTCTGCCGGGCGGTAGCTTTGTCCCCCATGGCTCTGATCTGCTCAGGGGTGGGGCCGATGAAAACCAGATTGGAGCGTTGGCAGATCTCGGAGAACTCCGCGTTTTCCGCCAGGAATCCGTACCCAGGGTGGATAGCCTCCGCACCGGTTATCTCGGCAGCGGAGAGAATTCGCCTGAGGTCCAAGTAGCTGGCCGAGGCGGGCGGGGGTCCGATGCAGACTTCCTCATCGGCAAACCGGACGTGCAGAGACTCTCGATCCGCCTCCGAATACACAGCCACGGTCCGAATCCCGAGCTCGTGACAGGCCCGGATGATACGTAGGGCGATTTCGCCCCTGTTCGCAATTAAAAGCTTTTTGAACACCCTTACCCCTCCGAGAGAATCCAACCTGCCCTCATAGTGATTCGCGCCCGAGTCCCCGGCGAGGATTCGGACGCGGCCCAAGCCTGGTTTTGTGCCCGCCTCCAGGCCAGTCAGTGATCCTTAGGAAGGATCGATCAGGAACAGGACCTGCCCATATTCAACCGGCTGGGCATTCTCTACCATGATCTTGGTGATGGTTCCCTCGACCTCGGACTCTAGCTCGTTCATGAGCTTCATGGCTTCGATGATGCAGAGCACGGTCCCCTCCCCTACACTCTGACCTACGGCGACGTACGGTTGAGCGTCAGGAGATGGGGATGAATAGAAAGTGCCGACCATGGGGCAGGTGACCTTTAAGAGCCCATCGTGGATCTCATCCTGACTAGGAGAGGCCGTCGCCATGGGAGCCACCTCGGTGTCAATTGGCGGGCCGCCCGCTGCCACTGCCGATGCGGCCTTATGTGCCCCTTCAGGGCCAGCCAGGGATTGCACCGGTGGACTCTTGGAAAGGCGGACTCGAGTCCCACCTCGCTCCACCTCAAGAGTGTCGAGGCTACTCTGGTCCAGGGCCTTAATCAGGCTTTCAACGAATGCTAGGTCGATCATCCGGTCACCCGCGTGAGGTATTTGTCTTCCCGCCTGTCCACCTTCAACACATCACCAATCTCTACGAAGAGGGGAACCTGGACCACAGCTCCGGTTTCGAGCTTGGCGGGCTTGGTGCCACCTTGGGCCGTATCTCCCCGGAGTCCAGGGTCCGTCTCCGTCACCTCCAACTCCACGAAGAACGGCAACTCCACACTGAGAACCGTCCCCTCATGGACCAGCCCCTCACACTTCATG
>JBDHMC010000089.1:0-7764 GCA_039656355.1 Gemmatimonadota bacterium
AAAACATGGTATCCTCCAGGATGGACAATGATTCCTGAAGTGGATGGTGATCCGCAATAGTACGCCCAAAATCCGAATACCGAATACCGAAGCCTGCTCGGAGTCGGAAAGGGGAAGAGCCGGGAGGAAATGGGAGAGGACCTCTCCCGTTTCCTCCCGCCCAGTTCGGCTTCGATCCGATACCGTATCTCGGCGTGAAGATCCCGACCCAACATGGCTCCCCGCTGGGATGTCCTGCGCGACATCTGCCTGAATCATCCCGGATTGAAGGGGTCACGCCCTCCCGAAAAGAGGACAAGGACTTCCTGGAGGTGGAGGTGACCGTGCGGCAGTGGGCGTCGAGCTGGGGCTTGACGCGGAACGATTCACGCTGGCGTGCTAAGTGAGGCGGGAAGCGCCAGTTCGGCGCCCCAGTTCACCGCAACCCCACACCCCCCTAATCTTTCTTTTTGGAATCCGGCGCGATGAGGTCGAACATGCGGGAGGACCCGCCGCGGCCCCTCCGGCGGCTGTGGGATGCTCGCTCCTGAGTCTGCCGGAGCCAGCCGAAGAGGGTGACATGCTCCTTGGTCTTCTTGGTATGACCATCCCCTGAAAGAGCCTTGTCGATATCCTCGGGGTCAGGTCGATAGAGGCCGGCCGAGCCCATGTAGAGCCCGATGCCAAGGGCCAGCACGCCGCCGAGGATCTTCAGAAAGAGCACCAAAACACGTCAGGCCTTTTGGAAGGTTTCCAGAGCCATCACGCCAAGACCCACCATTAGGATGATGGCCACGGCATTGGTCCCAACCGCCACCAACCCCACGACGGTCCAGAAAATCAGGTGAATAAAAACGTAACCGCCGGGAACCAAGCTTCCCATTCTCTCCTCGGGCTTTCCACTCAATCGAAAAAGGTCAGTCAGATTCCGCCTTCGACTCCTCATCCGGGCTCTGATGCTCCTCCACCCTCTTCCGGGCTTCAGCTAGATACCCAGGTTCGAGTCTGAGGAGCCCAGAGATCTTCCGCATGAGATAATCCTCCCGGCTTCCCAATTCTCCATCAGAGTAGACCAAGCCCCACATGGCCTCAGCCAGGACCATCTTCTGGCCCAGGGAATAGTGCTCGGCCACCAGGTTGGTGAAGGTCCAGAGATCCACGGCATCGGCCCGCTGTTCTTCGGCGAGCTGGATAAGCTCCAGGGCTTGTTCCTCATCCAATCCGAACTGGCGCCGAATGGCACCTTCCAGATGAGTCCTCTCCTCCTCCGTGAACTCGTCGTCGGCGTAAGCCAACTCCAAAAGAAGGGCACACGCTGCCAGCCGTAGATCGGCCGGATGAGCCTCATCTCCCTCCGTGGCCGGTTCAGCCATGTTGGCCATGAAAAACTGTTTGATTGATTCGATCATGACCGGCTCTCCTCCATGGCCATTCCTTTCCGAAAGATGTTTCCCAGTCCACCTCGGCCGATTTCCTTGCCTGGCCGCCAACCGATCCCGCACCATCTTCTCACCTGCATCATTGGAAGTCCAGGGCCCTCACCTTTCGCACCCCCGCCCTCAAGGGCACCACGACCGTGATCACTGTCAGAGTCACTGCCCCTGCTATCCCCAGTACGAGGGGGAGCGCCACGAAGTTACGGGCGGGATCCTCCCGAAGGTTGGCCGAAAGAAAGGAATAAACCGGCCAGGCCTCCAAGATGATGACTCCCGCCAGGTAGGATACTGCCGTCATCATGAAAAGGAGCCCACCGAAGGACGTGGGAATCTCGGCCACATTGTCCGACTCGTAGTTTGGGAAAAGGGCTCCAAAACCCAAGGCGAGGGATGAGAGGGCGAACGTCGCCATCACCATGGTCCCTGTGGAGAGGGCGAAGATGAACGGGGACACTTCCAAAATTAGATTCGTGATGATGATCAAGGGGACGGCAACGAAGAGAAGAGGGAGGGTCCCCACCCAGTACTTCGACCAGAACAAGGACCTAACATCAAGGGGGGATGATCGGAGGAGCCACATCATTCTCCCTTCCAAGGACATGGCAGGGTAAACGAATCGTGCTGCGACGGCCGCAACCACGAAACCAGCCAACCCCAGGTTCAGAAATGAAATGACATTAACAAGAAAGAAGGATATCCGTTCACCGGTATAGAGGGGCAAAACCTTGATGTTATACACGTAAACGACGACCAGCACGCCCAGAAGGATCAGCTGGGACCACTGAGTGGAATCCCGGAAGAAGACACGAATCTCCTTGGCCACCAATACCCGGTTTCGGATCGAGAGTCGACCAAGGAGTCTCTCCAGCCAGCCGGACCTGGACTTGTGTTCCCTTCTTGTGGAGCCCTCCTGGGCCCGGCTGTATCCGGGGGCATAGAAGCGCAGGTGCAACCAAGAACCCATGACCACGAAGGCTGCCGATGTGGAGAGGAGAAGGAGGAACGGGAAGGGATCAAAAAACCCGTTCAGGTAGGACATCAGGGTGTCGGTTACCCACTCATTGGGGAGCCAAACCGAGGACGGCGCCCGGAGGACCGCCATGAAGTCCACCAGGTCCCGGAACTCCTCGGGCCTAACGAGCCGTTCGGGCCGCAAGAACCGTAACAAGACAACGACGCCGGCGGCGGTAAACAGCCCAATCAAGGCAAGGAGGTCCCGGGTCCTCCTTGCTGGGAAAACGTTCACCAGGGTAAGCGTAACGGCTACCCCCAGGACAGCCGGAAGCACCAGAAAGGGCACCATCACAGCCAGGGCCAGGACGTAGAAAAGAGCGTCGGCCCTATAAGCAAACCCATAGGCAAGGAAGAGCGGCACCGCCAAGAGCACCACCATCCAGGAGGAGTTGACGATGGTTTCGATAAGCCTCGCCCCATAGATCCTCAGAGGGTCCGTGGGCGAGGCCATCAAGATTTCAAGGTCCTGGGAGAGGAAGAAGGAGGACAGGGACGTAATGACGTTGGAGAGAAGCAGGATTCCCAAGAAGGTCAGGAGGGCCAAACCGAGCAGCCTCCCGGCGAGGAGGTCCCCGATCCCCTGGGTATTTCGAAAATAGAGAAGCATCCGCCAGGTGACGCCGAAAATCAGAGCCCAGAAGAGGAGCCCTACCAGCCCAAGGATCATCCTCTTGAGAAGGCGACCCTTGTCTGTCCGCGCCCGGGCGAGTTTCCCTCGGATCTTCGGCCGAAGGAGCCAGAGCAGACTGGGGCTCGAGGGGAGTGTCTCCCTCATCCCGACTCGCCCTCATGGAGACTGGCGACGACCTCCGCCACTTCCTCCCCACCGGTGACCTTGAGAAAGATCTCCTCCAGGTCGGCCTCTCCAGCCTGCGCTTGGTTTCGGAGCTCCTGCATGGTCCCACCCGCGATCACAGTCCCCTCATGAATGATGGCCAGCACGTCACACAGGACCTCCACCACTTCGAGCGTATGGGAAGAGAGGAAAACCGTTCCTCCATTATCAACATAGGTCCGAAAGAGATCCTTTAGGATTCTGGCAGCCCTGGGGTCCAAGCCCACCATGGGCTCATCCACCACGATGAGCTCCGGTTGGTGGATGAGGGCCGAGGAGATGAGAAGCTTCTGGCGCATTCCATGGGAATAGCTCTCCACTAACTCATCCTGCCACTGAGAGAGGTTGAAGAGCTCCATGAGGCGGACGGCCCTCTCTTCCGAGTCTGTTCCATCCTCTCCCCAGAGTCCAGCTACGAACCGGAGGAACTCTCCACCGGTGAGTTTCTCATAGACATAAGGCCGGTCCGGAATGTACCCGATCCGGGTTTTGGCCCTCTCAGGAGTCTCCGCCAGATCATCCCCACCGATGAGAATCCTGCCGGACGTGGGGAGTAGGACGCCGGCGATCATCCGAATCGTGGTCGTCTTCCCGGCGCCGTTGGGGCCGAGGAACCCGAAGATCCTCCCCCTGGGAACTGAGAGATCCAGTCCGCTGACCGCCGTGAACCCCCCATATCGCTTGGTCACCCCTCGCAACTCCAGCATGGCCCCTTCCCCATCCAGCCGGGCCGGTGTCAAATCCGAAGAAAGGTGCTTGGTGCGCCCTCCAGTGGGAGGATCCCGTCGGTTTTCGACCTTCATTTATCCTACCTCCGCCTCAGCCGGCACGGGTGTGACGACCTCGATATTCAAGTTCCCAATCAAACGCACGATCTCCACTTGCTGAGCCAGTCCCCCGACCACGAAGCGAAGATGGGCTGCATCGGCAGGATACTGGCCGAAGGTTGGATCAACAGCCACCCACTGGCCCAACCACACTTCCGGCCAAGCATGGTAGAAAAAGGCGTCATTGACATAGACCAAGCCTACCGCGGTTCGGGCCGGAAGCCCCAGGGACCGTGCCATGGCAACAAAGAGAACTGTGTGTTCGTTGCAGTCGCCCCGGCCTGAGGCCAGAACTTGGACAGCGTTGGGAATGGAGAAAGTGATTTCCTTCTCCAAGATTCTGTTGACCCCCATGGTCAGACGCCGAGTGATACGCATGGGATCGTTACTCCCCATCAGCTGCCAGTCGGCGAGCCTCTCCGCTGCCTGGATGATCCCTTCATCGTCACTCTGGATAAGCGGTTCGGGCTCCAGATATTCCAAGAAGTCCATGCGAGGATAGGGCAGGTCCTCATAGTCAGGCTGGATCGCGGCCCAGTTTTCCTGTCGAACAATTAGGGTGTCCCCGCTGAGGGTCTGTCTTCCCCCCTCGAGTTGGAAGCCCTCCAGATCCACGCCGGAAAGGACGAAACGAAGCACCGGGTAGTTTTCCACCTCTCCCAGATCCACGTTGCTCTGAATGGCGGTGGAGAGAATCACATCATCGTCGATGGGAGAGCCAACCAGCTCCCGTCCATCTTCCTGGGCCTGCCGCGCCAACTCGTATTCGGTCTTTTCCATTGAAAACCCAAGTGGACTCGATGCCTTCACGATCCTCCCGTCGGCGTCGATCCAGCTCTCCACCTGGACTCCCCCGTACACCTCCACCACCCTCCAGGAGGGGATGGAATCATAGTGGGCCGCCGTCCACCGACCGGTGCCGGGATCCACCTCAGCGCTGTCGGGAACCAGAATCGTGTCGTGCTCCATCACCTGAACCTCCACCGTACGGGTGGAAAGCGAGGAAGGATCAAACACGGGAAACCGGAAGCGACTCCCAACGTCCAATCCCTCGCCAACCGCCAGCCGGATTGGAAGGACTGCGGCAAAAATGGGTGGTTGGGAGAGTCGGTGGGTCACGGTCTGTTGGGACCCGGCTGCGTCGAGCTCCACACGCAATAGAGTGTCCCCCTCCACAAACCCCGTCGCCGAGTACCGGCCCACTTCCGAGTCCAAGGAGAAGAAAAAGTCCTTCATCTCCAGGGACGGAGACAGGCTCACCCGGGTTCGAACCACCGCCGTACCGGTTTGCCCCAAGGCGGGAAGCTCCAGGGAGAGGAGATCCTCCAGCTCGAAGCCCCCAGGAACGGTGTCGATGCGGGAGTTTGCCAGCCCCACCACCCGGTCTCCCATCCGAAGGGTGTAGAAGTTCACTCCGGGCGCCAGGGAGAGGGCGGCTTCGGCCAACCTGACCAGCTCGGGTTGAAAATATTCCCTCCGGAGCTGCCAGCCCAACATTCCCAACCACAACAGCAGGATGCCTCCGGCGAGGAGGCGGCGACGGGTAGTTCTCATGAAGCGTTGGTCTCAGTTTTCCCGGGCCGAAATGCGACCCTGGATAGACTCCACGGCCTGCGAGAAGACGTCTCTCTCATAGCTCGTTCCAACCAGGATAAGCACTTCCCGGGGGTCCTCGGAGTTTTTGAGGTGATCCCAGATTAGGGGGACCATGACAGCGGCAGCTTCATCTGCGTCCATGTTCCCGGCTCCGGTCCCCAGAGGAGGGAGAGCCAGGGTTTCCAGGCCCCACTCCTCCGCTCGCCGGAGGCCGTTTTTCAGAGCCGAACGAAGGCCCAGGGAACTGACCCGTTCCTCCGCAGACTGGAGGACAACATGTATCAAAAAGCCGAACGGAAGTTCGCCACCGGGTGTGATCACGGCCGCGCCGATAGGAAGCCTACCCATGGCTTGAAGCCGCTCGGAAAGGCCAGCGCCCGCTCGAATCTCCAGCTCTCGACTGAAGACCGTGTCGGCTTCCATGTCTGAGGACACGGATCTGAGGATCGCCTCGGACTCCACATCCATGGGACCAGAGAGCACGACGCGAATCATCGGTACGTCAACTCCCTGGCCTTCCGGTACATGGCCGAAGCTCGGTCCGGAACGTTCTTCTTATCAAACAAGACCCCGAGAGTGTAATAGGCCCTGGGGTTGCCGGGGATCAGCTCTGTTACCCGCTCCAAAGCCTCGATGGCCTCATCCACTCTCCCGAGCCGATTCAAGGCCTCACCCCGGTAGAAGAGGGACAGGCCATCGTCGGGTTTTCCAGCACAAACCACGGCGAGTTCCGCAACAGCCTGCTCATACAAGCCACGACGAAAAAGGAGGATCCCCAGGTTGGCACGAATCTCCAGATTGGATGGGTCCATCCGAAAGGCCGTCCGCAGCTCCACCTCCGCTTCCACATACCTCCCCAGGGCACCGAGGGCGGCACCCAGGTTACCAAGGATTTCCTGGTTTTGGGGCTCAATCCGCTGGGCAGCCCGAAGCTGAGCCACGGCCTCCTCCGGGTCGCCCATCTCATCCAGGAGAATCCCCAGGTTGTTGAGAGCTCTGACGCTGGTGGGGTTCTCTTCCACCAACTCCCGGTACAGCTCCTCTGCCTCCTCCAGACGGCCCTCGCGGGCCCGTCTCTTTGCCCAAGCCATCTTCTGTTCCCAAGGAGAATCGGGGATGGACCCGGTTTCCGAATCCCCATCCTCCTCAGGCTCAGATTCCGCTGCCAACTCGGCGCCCAACTCGGCGCCCGATTCGACGCCCGATTCGACTTCGGCCTCGGCCTCAGCTGCCGGAGAGTCCTTTGGGGGGGTTTCCTCCTCTGCCCCATCCGGGGATTCGCCCTCCGCTTGGGGGAAGGAGAACCCCGTCACGGCTTGCGCCAGGAGATCCCCTTGTTCCTCCCGATTGGCCTTTTGGATCCGCCGGGTTCCCTTCCCGGGCCTCTTGTCATGACTGTCGTTCATTGGGACATCCCAGGCTCCATGACTTCACCCACTACCCACCGGAGGTAGGGGGCATGGCCATCGGCTACCGGAAGAGCCAGGAACTCCGGCACCTCGTAGGGGTGGAGCTCCATGATTCGCCTCTCAAGAGCGGAAAGGGCTTTTTCCGTCGTTTTGAGCACCAGGAGAGCCTCCGAATCTTCCCGCAATTCCCCGTCCCACCGATACACCGATGTCAGTCCAGGGATCACATTGCAGCAGGCGGCCAGCCTCTCCCCAACCACCCGTCGAGCCATGGCACGACCTGAATCGACATCGGGCACCGTCATAAAAACCACACGGAGTTGGGAGGTCACATCGATGGGGTCTTTCTCCATTAGTCCTCCTCCACGAATATGTCTCTGACACGGTTGGCAGGATCATAGAATCGTGCGATGAGAGAGCCATATCGCTCCCTAACGACCCTCCGTTTCACCTTCTGGTTTGGCGTGAGGATTCCTCCTTCGATGGTGAACTCCTCCTCGATGAGCCCGATCTTTTTGGGTGTCTCGTAGGAGGCCAGGTCTCCAAGAGAGTCGAAAACCTCTCGTCCCAGATGAGCCTGCACCCGTTCTTCCTTCAGAAGATCCCGGCGACTCGGGGCGTTGATACCCTTCGATCGGGCCCATGCTTCCAAGCAGTCGAAGGCAGGA
>JBDHMC010000090.1:0-13349 GCA_039656355.1 Gemmatimonadota bacterium
TTAGAAGGGGCCGTGAAGAACGCTACGGCTCAGTTGAAGGACCTTCGGCGCCGTCTTGACCAGGCCAAGGAGGAGGGTCGGGAGATGAAGGAACTCCTCCGCCAGTTCACAGGTGGAGAGGAAGATCCGGCCCGACTAATGACTCGACTCAACGACCTGGAATCAGAGAATCGGGTGCTCCTGGTTCGGCTGAAGCAGGGCAAAGAGGGGGTGGACCGGCTGTTGGCTCGGATCCGATTCCTAGAGGAGCAGGGGTGCTGTCGAAGAACGCCGAAATCCCCCCGGTCACCGTTCGCATCGGTGGAGAGGAACACATCATTCGGGCTAATGTGGAGCCCGAGTATACTCGAAAGTGTGCCGAATGGGTGGATGAGCGAATCGGAGAAATCAAAACTCAACTCGGTCTGATCGAGAGCCACAAGGCTGCCATTCTGGCCGCGCTTTCCATCACCGATGAGATGTTTGAGGCTCGTGGCCAAGTAGAAGAGCTCCGGGATTCTTCGACCCGAACCGCCGAAGCCCTGGTGACACGTCTGGAAGAGGCCATGAAGGAGGCCTCCGAGGACTAGGGATCCCATGGGGAGCGGTCGGGCTAGGCCTCCCGACCCGCTCCTCATCAGGGATCTCCTTGCTTTTGCAGTACTCCAAGTCCTATAGTTTCACTGGCTTTAGACCCTTCCTCCGCATTTTTTCGGTTCAGGTGCGAGGAAGCCTTTACCTGTCGCCCACCCTTCGGATGCGAGAGCGTCCGATTTCCGGAGTGCATAGATGAGTCCCCTGGATATCGCGCTGGCGGTCATCGCCGCTGTGCTTGCTGTTTCGGGTTTTCTCCTTGGAAGAGGAAGAGAAAGAGCTCGAGAGAGGCGAGAGCGCGAGGCTGCCAAGGATGAAGCATCCCAGATCCGTAACCGAGCTCGGGAGGCGGCGGAGAGCGTCAAGGAATCCGCCCTTCTTGCTGGTAGGGAGGAAGCTTTCCGACTGCGGGAGGCGTGGGAAAAAGAGGAGGATCGCCGCCGCGAGGAGATCGAGCGTCTGGAGAGGCGACATGAGGAGCGTTCGGAGGTCCTGGATCGGAAATTCGACAGCCTGAGCGATCGGGAAGCAAACCAGGAAAAAAGGGGCCGTGAGTTGGAGCGGGAAGAGCAGTCCGTCCGCGACCAGGTTCAGAATGTCCAGGCCCTGGAAAAAGAGGCGAGGGACGGGCTCGAGGCCCTGGCAGGGCTTTCGGCCGAAGAGGCGAAGAGACAGCTCATTGATGCAATGTTGGACGAGGCCAGGGCCGAGGGAGCAAAAGACCTCCGGGACATCAAGGAGGAGGCTGCCCGAACGGCGGACCGGGAGGGGAAGAAGATTCTGGCCCTCTCGATTCAGCGGATGGCCGCGGATCAGACGGCCGAAACCACCGTATCCGTGGTTCAGCTACCCTCCGACGAGATGAAGGGCCGGATCATCGGTCGGGAGGGGCGGAACATCCGGGCCTTCGAGCAGGCCACCGGTGTGGATGTCATTATCGACGACACCCCGGAGGCTGTGGTCCTGTCGGGATTTAATCCGATTCGCCGAGAAATGGCCCGTATCGCCCTGGAGAAGCTCATCGAAGATGGTCGAATCCATCCGGGGCGGATCGAGGAGATGGTGGCCAAGAGCGAAAAAGAGGTTGAGCAGGGGATGATGGAGGCCGCAGAGGAAGTCCTTTACGAGCTTGGCATCCACAATGTTCACCCAGAGATGGTGAAGGTCCTGGGCCAGCTGAAATACCGGACATCTTATGGCCAGAACCAGCTGGCCCATGCCCGGGAAGTTGCGTTACTCGCCGGGAACATGGCTGCCGAGATGGCCCTGGACGCTCAGATGACGAAACGGGCCGGCCTGCTCCATGATATCGGGAAGGGACTCACCCACGAGCAGGAAGGCACCCATGTGGAGTTGGGATGGCGCCTTTGCAAGAAGTACGATGAGCCCGAGATAGTGCTGAATGCCATCAAGGCCCACCACGACGAAGAGCCCCATTACTTCCCGGAAACGTTCCTGGTCACTGCGGCGGACGCCATCAGTGGGTCTCGACCCGGTGCCCGCCGGGAGATGTTCGAGGGGTACGTTAAGCGGCTGGAGAAGCTGGAGGAGATCGCCACGGAGCATCCCGGAGTGGAACGCTGCTTCGCCATCCAGGCAGGCCGGGAGCTGAGGGTGATGGTTCAGCCGGAAAAGGTCTCGGACCAGGAGATGGCCCAGATCTCAGAAGCTGTCGCCCGGAAGATTGAAGGGGAACTTCAATACCCCGGCCAGATCAAAGTAGTCGTGATTCGGGAGACGAGGGCGGTGGACTTCGCACGTTAGGACTCTGGACTTCCATCGCTGAGAAAGGCTTCCCGTTGATAAGGGCCTTCACATGCCACTTCACGTCCGGATCGATCCAGAGACTCGATTCATCTTCGTCGATGGGGTGGGTGTGGTCACCGACGAAGACCTGCTAGGGTATGTCCAAGAATACCTGGACAAGGAGGAGTTCCGGGCCTACGACGAACTCTTCGACCTCTCCCAAGCCGACCTGCACGATATAACCTACGCTGGGCTCTCCAGCGTCGCTGCTGCTGCTGCCGCCACCGACCCGGAAGCCGCTCCTACCAGAATCGCCATTCTAGTTTCTGAGGAAGTGGGAATGAAATGGTCCCGGATGTACCAGAGGCTCCGGGAGACCAAAGGGGGGCGGCGTCAAACGCGGGTGTTTTGGGATAGGACGGAGTGCCGGGAGTGGTTGGACCTCAAATCTTGACCCCGACTCAACTCTCCTGAAAACCGCCAGCTTCTGTCATCCTCGGTAGTCTCCTTCCAGGGGAAGTCCCAGGCCGAAGAAGTTGTTATCTTCTCTGCCATGCCTTGCCCGGGTTTGGCCCTAAGGGCCCAGGCGATTGGCCCGGGTTGCACTTCAATAGGGACTTTTCTATGAGCGCCGAGATCATCTCTGGTAAGGAAATCGCGCAAGCCATCCGGGGCGAAACCGCAGAACGGGTGGCTGCCCTGAAGGATTCTCATGATTTCACTCCCGGTTTAGCCACTGTCCTGGTGGGTGAGGACCCCGCCAGCCAGAGTTATGTGGGGATGAAAAACAAGGCCGCCAAGGAGATGGGGATCTACTCCAGGCAAATCACCTTGGACGCTGAGGTCCCTGAGGCCGAGCTCCTGGGCCTGGTGGAGGGCCTGAACGCCGACCCCGCGATCCACGGAATTCTTGTTCAGCTTCCCCTTCCCAAACATATCGACGAGGCCAAGATCCTCCTGGCCATCGATCCCGCCAAAGACGTGGACGGCTTCCACCCTATGAACGTCGGGAAGCTCTCCACGGGGGAGACGGAAGTTCTAGCCCCGTGTACTCCGGCTGGAGTGGTAGAGATGCTGGTGCGCTCGGGGAACGATCCGTCCGGCAAGCACTGCGTGATTGTGGGCCGATCGAACATTGTTGGGCGCCCGATGGGGTCCCTGCTTCTCAGGAAAGCGGCCGGTGGCAACGCCACGGTGACGACGTGTCACAGCCGGACCCCCGACCTGGGAGCGGTTACACGGTTGGCTGACATCCTCATTGTGGCCATTGGCTGGCCTGAGATGGTCAAGGCGGACATGGTGAGGCCCGGCGCTGTCGTCATCGATGTCGGAGTAAACCGGGTGGATGACGATACACGGGAGCGTGGCTACCGTCTGGTAGGTGACGTGGCTTTCGACGAGGTCAAGGAGGTCGCTAGTGCCATCACTCCGGTGCCCGGGGGTGTGGGGCCCATGACTATCACCATGCTCATGACCAATACCGTGGACGCAGGGGTCCGCCAGGCAGGGATCCAGGAGTAGTCTCATCACCCGAAAGCAGGATGCATCAGGGAAGCGCCTGAACCTGGATCTTTTCGACTCGGATCCGGAGGAGGAGGGAGGGGCCCTAAGCACCCCCTCCCCTCCGGAAGCGGCCTCCCCCGACACCCCATTGACAGAGGCGACCGCTGAAGAGGAGCGTGCGCCCTCCCAACCCGAACCCACCGTCTGGACTGTCTCCCAGATCAACAAGGCGGTACGGGCTCTCCTGGAAGAGAACCTCACTCCTCTGTGGATTTCCGGGGAGGTGACCAACTGGAAGCGTCCTGCGTCCGGACATTGCTACTTCACCCTGAAGGATGAGTCGTCCCAACTTCGATGCGTAATGTGGCGGGGCGAGGCGGCGAAGCTCCCCATGGATCCTGAGGAGGGGATGCAGGTTCGGGTCTTTGGGCAGCTTACCCTGTATGAGGCCCGGGGTGAATACCAACTCACCGTTCGGACCCTGGAGGGAGAGGGAGGAGAAGGGCTGTGGAAACTGGCCTTCGAGCGCCTAAGGGGGAAGTTGGAACAAGAAGGTCTCTTGCTCCCGGATCGGAAGCGGACCCTCCCTCGTTTCCCCCAATCTGTGGGGGTGGTCACATCCCTGACTGGAGCGGCTCTTCACGACATTCTCACGGTTCTGGGTCGCAGAGCTCCCTGGCTCAAGGTAGTGGTGAGGGGTACCCGGGTTCAGGGTGAGGGAGCCGCGCAGGAGATCGCCGACGCCCTTCGGGTTTTGGGCCAGAGCGGCAGGGTGGAGGTCATCATCGTCGGGAGAGGGGGAGGCAGCCTGGAGGATCTTTGGGCATTCAACGAAGAGCCCGTCGCTCGGGCGGTAGTATCCTGCCCGGTTCCGGTGGTTTCTGCCGTCGGGCACGAGGTGGACGTCACCATTTCCGACTTGGTGGCGGACCTACGAGCCCCTACACCCTCGGCTGGGGCGGAAGCCGTGGCCCCGGATCTCGAAGAACTCCTCCGGTACGTGAACGAGGCCGGGCTCCGGCTTAGCCGGGGGCTCCGGAGGACGGTGGTGGGTCCGCGCAGGCTTCTCATGGACAGGTGGGGCCGACTCCGCCGTTCAGGGCTCAACCTGGTGGAGCCGCGGCGAGCTGGTTTGACCCGATCTCGAGAGGGGATTTCCCGAGCTATCGGGTCGGTTCTTCAGAGCAGAAGGTTCGCGCTGATGAGGCTCGGAGAGAGAATGGACGCTCTTTCTCCCCTCTCGACGCTGAAACGAGGATATTCTGTCGCCCTGGACTCTACGGGGAGGGTCCTGAGGACGGCCGGGGATTTCATCCCAGGCGTGACATTTCAACTTCGGATTTTGGACGGATGGGTTGAGGCCGAAACAAAGCGGGTTCAAACGGAGGAGGTGACCCGTGACGAATGAGACTGATGTAGAGGGCGGGGGAGACGTCAGCCTGGAGGCTCGTCTTCGTCGGCTGGAGGAGATTGTGGGGCAGTTGGAGGCGGAAGAGCTGGAGTTGGATCGGGCATTGGCGATCTTTGAGGAGGGCGTCGTTCATGTGAGAGAGGCCGAAAAGGCCCTTGCTGCCGCCGAACTCCGCGTGGAAGAACTGCTTGGTGAGGGAGACCAGCAGAGCACTCGACCTCTCGAGGGATTGGAAGAGTGACGGAGGCCCTTCCCAACGTGGACCTGAAGCTCTTTCTGGCTCAGGAGAGAGTGAAAGTGGAGGCAGCCCTCGAAAAAGCCCTGGCGGGCCTCCTTTCCCGCGTCCCCCAGGAATTCAGAGGTGCTCTTCAGCACGGAGTGGCCAGCGGAGGAAAGCGCCTCCGTCCCATTCTCTGTGTCGTGGCCTACCGCGCCGCAGGGGGCACCGACGAGGGGATCCATGCGTTGGCGGTCTCCCTGGAGCTCATACACGCTTATTCCCTCATGCATGATGACCTTCCCTGTATGGATGACGCGGACCTCCGCAGGGGCGAGCCCACCACCCACAAGGTTCACGGCGAAGTATCCACTTGTGTGGCCGGGGCCCTTCTGATTCCGGCCGCGGCCCTTCAAGCCTTTGAGAGCGCCCAGGGCATGGGATTGTCTGAAAAGGCCTGCCGACAGCTGGTTGGGGAACTCTCCAGGGCGTCGGGCGGTGGAGGGATGGTTGGGGGCCAGGTCTTGGACCTTCTGGGCGAGGGTCAAGATCTCTCTGCTGAGGAGTTGGATGACCTGCATCGCAGAAAGACCGGAGCCCTGCTTCGGGCCTCTCTGAGGATGGGTGGCATCGCCGCCGGGGTGACCCGAGGCCAACTGGAGGGGTTGGACCGATACGGAGAGTCCATTGGATTGGCTTTCCAAATTGCCGACGATCTCCTGGATGCCACTTCATCCGCCGACGAATTGGGAAAGATCCCCTCTGACGCGGAGCTTGGTAAATCGACCTACGTTTCCCTCTTTGGGGTGGAAGCGGCAAACAGGAAAGCCCGGGAGCTGGTGTCAGAAGCGTTGGTGGCATTGGAAGAAGCCGGGCTCGACTCCCCGGAGCTGGGAGCTTTGGCCAGCTACATCGTAGAGCGGAATCGATAGAGCCGGGTTCCTTGCCCAGGGTGCCTATCCAGGGCCGTTTTCCTTAGCTTTCATGATTAAGCCCCTCCCGCAAAGGAGACAGGTTACGTGGCCGTCCTCGATCGGGTGAAAGACCCCAGGGACATTCGGAAACTCTCTCGCCAGGAACTCCATGAGCTGGCCAAGGAGGCCAGGGAGCGCCACATCGATGTGGTTTCCAGGGTAGGAGGTCATTTCGGCGCCAGCTTGGGGGTGACGGAGCTTACCGTGGCCCTCCACCACGTGTTCGATACCCCCAGGGACAAGATCGTCTGGGATACAGGCCATCAGGCCTACATTCATAAGATCCTTACAGGCAGGAACGACGAGCTTCCCACCATTCGGCAGAAGGGTGGGCTCGCTCCTTTCTGCCGCCGGGACGAATCCGAGTATGATGCCTTTGGTGCTGGGCATGCGGCCACCTCAATTTCCTCGGCCTGGGGGATGGCCGTCGCCCGTGATCTGAACGAAGACGATTTCTCCGTCCTCGCCGTCATCGGCGACGGTGCCATGGGGTGTGGCCTGGCTTACGAGGCGTTGAACAACGCAGGCCACACCGGCAGGAACTTCATCGTCATTCTCAACGACAACGAGATGTCCATCGCTCCGAACGTCGGGGCGATGAACAAATACCTCACCAGTATGATCACGAACCCCGTGTACAACCGGGTTCGGCGAGAAGTGAAGGACCTTCTCCATCGGGTGCCGACCAGCCTGGGCGAGGCCATGGAGCATTTCGCCTATAAAGTGGATGAGAGCGTGAAGAATATCTTCATGCCTGGCATGCTCTTCCAGGAAATGGGGTTCAGATACGTCGGGCCAGTGGAAGGGCATGATCTGGATGCAGTTATCGACACCCTCTCCGGCGTGAAGCAGATGCGGGGTCCCATCTTGGTCCATGTTCTGACCCAGAAGGGAAGGGGATTCGAGCCAGCCGAGGAAGATCCTTTCAAGTGGCACGCCGCGAAGCCCTTCGATAAGGGATCTGGGAACGCGACCGCCAGTGTCGGTGGTGGCCTCCCCAGCTACCAGAAGGTCTTTGGGAAGGCCCTCGTAGAGTTGGGAAATACGGATAAGCGGGTCGTGGCCATTACCGCGGGCATGCGGGACGGCACCAGCACTGATCTGTTCGAAGCAGCTCATCCCGATCGATTCTTCGATGTCGGAATTGCTGAAGGGCACGGAGTTACGTTCGCTGCCGGGTTGGCCACGGAAGGGATCCGACCGGTAGTAGCGATCTACTCGACTTTCCTGCAACGGGGCTTCGACGGCATCGTCCACGACGTGGCGCTCCAAAATCTCCCTGTGGTATTCTGTATGGATCGAGCGGGCGTGGCTGGAGACGATGGTCCTACACCCGGGATGACAGTCACAGCACCGAAGGACGGATCGGAAATGCTGGCCCTTTTGAAATTGGGAGTGAGTCACAACGACGGCCCGTTCTCGATTCGTTGGCCCCGGGATTCCGTGCCCGACGCCGTCCCCCACATATCGGAGGCTCCTGAGGTGCCGTACGGTAGCTGGGAGATTCTCCGTAGAGGTAAGGGAGTCGCCATCCTGGCCGTAGGAACCATGGTCCTGGAGGCCATGAAGGCCGCCGAGGCTCTTTCCGCGGACGGGATCGACGCCACCGTGGTGAATTGCCGCTTCATGAAGCCGGTTGATGACCAGCTCTTGCGGGAGGTGATGGAAACCCACGACAAAGTCCTGACGGTCGAAGAAGGGGCCGTCGTGAACGGTTTTGGCGCCTTTCTTTCCAGGGTGGTGAGGGATATTCCGGGGGCCGCGGGAGTTCAGATGCGGACGTTGGGGATTCCCGATGAGTTTATCGCCCATGGGGGCCGGGCCGAACTCCTTCGGGAGATCGATCTGGATGCACAGGGGATCGGCGACTGGGTCCGGGCAATGATAGGTACGTCAGAGGTTTCCCCTCAGGTCAGCCCGCTGGACCGCCACGTAAGGGAGACGGCATGATGGTCACAGGATCCTCGACGCCCCTCTCATTCCGGCGAATTGGATTAGTGGGGAAGACCGGACAAATCGGCTTGCCCCCTGTCCTGGATCGGCTCGGAGCAGTCTTCCAGGCCCACGGCGTGGAAGTGGTTTTCCAGGAACTCCTTCAGCCTGGAGACCCTCTGAGGCCTGAAGTAGAGGGCGCGCTGGAAGATGGGGTGGATCTTCTCATCACCCTCGGAGGAGATGGGACCCTCCTCTGGGGTGCACGTCTGGTCGCGGAAAAGGATATTCCTGTCCTGGGCATCAATCTGGGCCATATGGGGTTTCTCACTTCGGTCACAAAGTCCGGAATCGAGGGGGCCCTTGAACGCCTTTTTCGGGGGGACTACATCCTGGATCCCCGGTCCACGCTCGAAGCTCGGTTGGTGGGTGAGGATGGGGCCGGACACACCCGGTATCTGGCGCTGAACGACTTCGTCATCCACAAGCGGGGGATGGCGCGTGTAACACGCCTCGAGTTGCTGGTGGGGGAGGAAGGGAAGGAGGAAGAGATTGGTGGGTTCACCGGAGACGGAGTGGTCTTATCTACTCCCACCGGCTCCACGGCCTACTCTCTTTCGGCCGGGGGACCCATCGTGGCGCCGACCATGGGATGTATCATCGTCACGCCCATTTGCCCCCATACCCTCGCTGTACGCCCCTTGGTGATCTCTGCCAAGGAGACGGTCACTGTTCGTCCGTTGGACCGTGCCGGGATCCTTGTCCTCACCGTGGACGGGCAGGAGGAGGCTGAGCTTTCCGTGGGTGAGTCAGTCGTCATCCGGCAAGCCGAAGCCATGGTGAATCTTATTCGGATCCCTGGGCAGACCTTCTTCTCGACACTTCGGCAGAAGCTGAACTGGGCCATTCGATCCCAAGGTGAAGGCTAGGAAACTGGCCCCGGCTCGGCCCGTCGCTCCATTTTTTCGCAAATCAGCCCCATCTGCTTTCTGGTCAGGGCTTCCTTCCCCATTGAGATGCCCATGAGGGCGCGCCTAGATTCATTGCCATGCTCATCGAACTCCGAGTCCGGGACTATGCAGTCATCGATGATCTGTCTCTGGAGCTCAAACCCGGCCTAAACGTCCTCTCAGGAGAGACGGGAGCGGGAAAGTCCATCCTCGTGGGAGCGCTTTCCCTTCTGGTGGGGGAGCGGGCGTCATCCCAAACGGTTCGGAAAGGTGCTCCGAAAGCCGTTGTGGAGGCAGCCTTCGACGTGTCTGGGATGTTGGGAATGGATCGCCGCCTCGCAGACCTGGGCTTTCCCACCGAGGACGGGCTTCTCCTGCTGCGCCGGGAAGTGGCGTCGGAGGGGCGGAACCGAGCGTGGGTGAACGGATCCCCGGCCACGGCCTCGGCCGTTGGGGAGCTGGGCGCTCAGCTGTTGGACATCCACGGCCAACACGAACATCAGAGCCTTCTCCAGCCCAAGGCTCAGAGGGCCATCCTTGATGTCTTCGGAGGTGCGGGGGAGGTCACAAGTAGAGTGCGATCTCTCTACTCCGCTCTCGCTGAAAAGAAGAGAGATCTAGAGAGAAGAGTGGGGAGGATAAAGGAGCTTGAGACTCGAGCCGACTTCCTCCGTTTTCAGCTTTCCGAAATCGACCAAGCCAACGTCGCGGAGGGTGAGGAGGAGGCATTGGAGGAGGAGGCCGGACGACTGGAGCATGCCGAAGAGTTGGCCCTGGGAGCCAAGGGACTTCATGAGGCCCTTTATGGTGGGGAGGACTCCCTATCGGACCGAGCTTCCTCTCTTCACGCCCTCCTGGACCAGCTCTCGAAGTTGGATCCGACCCTGGATGGGCCAGCTCAGACAATGCAGGAGGCCTATCATCTCCTGACCGATACCGGGCAGAGGCTGGGGAGTTATGCGTCGGGTTTGGAGTTCGATCCCGGCCGGCTGGAAGAGATCCGAGCGAGGCAGGATCTTCTCTTCCGGCTTAAACGGAAATACGGCCCAGAACTTTCGGAAGTGTTTGCCACAGCTCAGAGGGTCCGGCAAGATCTCTCGGAGTTGGACGGGGCCTCTTTCGACCTAAAGGGAGTGGAGAAGGAGGCCCAGGAGCTTCAGGCGGACTTCCTTGAAGAGGTGGGCGTCCTTAGCGGAATGAGGATGGAGGCAGCCCGACGCCTTGAAGGGAAGATTGGCGCCCTCCTACCCGAGCTGGGATTGGAAAAGGGGACCTTCCGCGTGGAGTTGTCTCCCCTCCAAGAGCCAGGTTCAGCGGGGGGGGAGAGGGTGGAGTTCCTTGTCGCCCTGAACCCGGGGTTTGATCCGGGCCCCCTTTCCCAGATCGCCTCCGGGGGAGAGCTGTCCCGGGTCATGTTGGCTTTGAAGAGCATTCTGGCCGGGGTGGACCAGATTCCATCCCTGGTGTTCGATGAGATCGACGCTGGCATTGGTGGTGAGGTGGCCCTCCAGGTCGCCGACAAGCTCAAAGAGGTGGCGGCCCACCATCAGGTCTTTGTCATTACCCATCTCCCCCAACTCGCCTCCAGGGCTCACCAGCAACTCGTGGTGGAGAAAGTCGAGATGGGCGGGTTGGCGTCCACCCGGGTACGGGAACTGACAGGCGAGGAGCGGGTGAGGGAGGTGGCTCGGATGCTCGGCGGGGACGCCGAATCCTCTATTTCCAGGAAACACGCCCGGGAGCTGCTAGGGGAGCTGCCAGGGGAACTGCCAGGGGAGCTGCCAGGGGAGCTGCCAGGCAGTCCCTGACGACCAGAGGTTCCTCAACGCCCCAGGGGATTCTCAGGGGTTTCATCCGAACCTCGCCCCCCCCAAAAGGTCTTGTAGATGGTAAGACCGGCCTGGAAACGCCCACCCTTTGGCGTTTGTCCCCCACTTCCAGCCATCGGATGAAAATAGGTGGCCCTGACATAAAGGGGCATGGAGGCCTCGCCACGCGCGTGGGCCTCCACTGTTGAGAAACTGGCCGAAAACCCGACTTCCTGGAGCTTCTGCTCGGTCTCCTGGTTCAGGAGCTCGGCTGGAGGGAGATTGGCCGGATCCCGAATGTCGAGATTGAAGGTGCCGAGAGCATATGAATCCGCCTTCTTCGACCAGAGGTGGTAGCGTACGCCGAAGCTTATGGCTGGGGTGAGGAAGACTCGGGGATTCAGGTCGAGCTCAAAGTAGTTACCGGGGGTCCATTTCAGAGGCGTTCCCCGACGGAAATTCGGGAGAGCTTGTGAGGGCTGGGTGATCCGTCTGAAGATCTCCCCCTCATTCTGAATCCCATAACGGACCTGCCCCCAGGCGCCAAAGCGGGTCCGAGAGAGTCTGGCTCAAACCCCCCTCGAAGGATGCGGATGTTTGCAGTAAGCTCAACGTCTCCCAAAGAAAAGAGACTTGTATAATCTTCCAGGGGGAAAGCCCGCATGATTGGGCCCCCCAGGAAAGCCTGGAATTCATCTTCGTCGAGATAGCTTCCTGCCAAAGGGACGGTCGTCGGAATTCCCGGCACTCCCAAAACCTCCAGCGCGGTCCGGAGCTCATCCAGACGGCCTTGGAGTTGGTTGCCCGGCGCCGACCCGAGGACAGGGAAGAAGGTTCCGTGGGCATAGGCCCGAGTGAGGGCGTCAAAGTAAGCCTGGGCGTCTGCAACGTCCGGGTCTCCCGGGTGGGAGTTTTGAGCCTCCAGCAGAGCCGTGCGAAAACCGTCCAGGAAAAAGGTGACGGCGCTGGCGCTTTCTACGAAGGGGCTGGTCCCGTCTGATGCAGTTAGAGAGTCAGCGTCCAGGGTGAAGAGAATCTCGCTTCGGGGTCGGACTATGGGAGCCATGGCGCCCACCGCGAGCCAATCGGTGACCCCGACCTCCAACCTGAGAGGGAAGACCAAGCGGGATTGGTCCATGTATGCTTGGCTCACACCCAGTTGAACACGATATGAAGGGTCGCCAAGGGCCAGAGCGAGGTCGGCCTCCAGGTCAGCGAGGTCGGGAAGGATATCGCTCCCAAGCGGGTTGCCCGTAAGGTCCAGGCCAAGGAGTTCGACTTCTTTGGCGCCAGACGGCCCGATTCCATATCGGGAATCCCAGGTCCAGAACGTTGGGGCGAAATCGAGCCGGACCTTTCCTCTGGGAAGCCAAGGCAGTTCCTGACCACCCAATCCCTGGGGGGAGAGGCCGAGGCAAAGGGAACCCAGAGCCAGACCGAGTGCCAGCGGACGAAATCGAGATGTTGACCGTTTCATGCCCTGGAAGCTTTGCGTCCGATGTCCAGTGATAGGAAGAGACCCGGGCCGTGAACCGGCCCGAAAACGGAAGGAAATCTAACGGGGGAAAGGGATTAGGGGAAACGACCAAGGGATCGGTTGGGTTGACACCCCCAGATCGGATTTCTAGCTTCAATCAAGCGTTCTGGGAGGGGGAGAAGGAACGGTCTTTACAAGGCCGGGTACTCCTCGAAGGTCTCCTGGGCCCATGCGGGAATAGCTCAGTTGGTAGAGCACAACCTTGCCAAGGTTGGGGTCGCCGGTTCGAGTCCGGTTTCCCGCTCTGGGGGGGCGAATCGGTGAAAAGCCGTCCATCGCCCCCTTTGTTCTGGCGCCGTAGCCAAGTGGTAAGGCAGAGGTCTGCAAAACCTCCATTCGGCAGTTCGAATCTGCCCGGCGCCTCTGGAAAAAGGGCCGTCCCATCTGGGGCGGTCCTTTTTCTCATGCCCCTGGGGCAGATGAGAACCGCAGGTTCGAGCCGAGCGGGCCTGTCTGTCTGGGTCCTTCCCGTTGGTCAGGCCCGCGAGACGAGCGAGGACGCCGTGGCCGACCCTGAAAAGCTAAACCGATCCATGAGCCGCCATGCCATTTTAGAGATGGGTCTACCTGCGCCCGCAGCTCCATCTGCCCGGCGCCTCTAAGAAGCCCGTTGCCCCTTTGGGGGCGACGGGCTTCTTCTTTGATGACCTGGGGCAGATGAGAACCGCAGGTTCGAGCCGAGCGGGCCTGTCTGTCTG
>JBDHMC010000091.1:0-7740 GCA_039656355.1 Gemmatimonadota bacterium
TGGAGACCATGTTCGGCCTGCCCCTCTGGTGGGGTGTGACCATCCTGGCGGTGTTCGCCGGAGCCTACACGGCTTACGGCGGCCTGAAGGCGGTGGTGTGGTCGGACCTGATCCAGGGCACCATGCTCCTCCTGGGTGGCGCCCTTACGGCCTGGCTTGGCCTGAAAGCGGTTGGGGGGTGGGGCACATTAATGGAGGAGGCCGGGGACAAGTTTCATATGGTCCTACCGTTGGACCACCCCGAACTCCCCTGGTTCGCCATCTTCTTCGGCGGACTCTGGATCGCCAACCTCTTTTACTGGGGATGTAACCAGTTCATCACACAGAGGACGTTGGGCGCCAAGAACCTCCGGCAAGGCCAGTACGGAATCGTCTTCGCTGCCTACCTGAAATTGCTCATCCCCTTTATCGCAGTGGTTCCCGGGATCATGGCCTACGTTCTCTACTCCGACCAGCTCACCCGGGCTGACATGGCGTATCCCGTACTCATCGCGAACCTACTTCCTGGAGGCCTGGCGGGGCTGATGTTGGCGGCCCTCATCGCGGCCATCATGTCGTCCTTGGATTCCATGCTGAACTCGACGGCAACGATCTTCACCATGGACCTCTACCACCGGCATGTTAAGCCCGAGGCTTCTCAACGCCAGCTCATCACCGTGGGCCGTACCAGCACCGTCGTCTTCCTCCTTCTGGCATGGGCATGGGCCCCCTTCCTGGTCAGCTTCGAGAGGATCTTTTCCTACATCCAGGAGTTCTGGGGATTAATCACGCCTGGAGTAGCGGTTGTCTTTTTGAGCGGGCTTTTCTGGAAAAAAGCTACAGCCCGTGGAGCGGTGTGGGTCATGGGACTAACCCTCCCGGCCACCTTGGGTGTGAAAATGCTCACGCCCAACGCAGCCTTTCTGGATCAGATGTGGTGGGCGGGAATCGTCCTGTTCGGACTCCTCGCGGTTCTGTCATTGACGGACCCGGCGAGGGCCGATCTTCAGGCCCGGCAGTCAGAGGAACCGGAACCGGACCCATCCGACCCCGAGAGCAAGCCTCAGGAAAGAGATCTCCTCTTCGACGTCCTCTCCATCGGCGCGGTTGTGGCGACGGTGGCCTTGGTTCTGTTTTTCTGGTAATGCTTGCATGGGCGACCTTGTCCCGCCCGTTCGACTGGAGGAAAGCGCGTGTCAGATACTACGGTAGCCATCCAGATCCCACGGTTCGGTGCTCCCGAAGTCATGGTGGAACGGGAGATCGCCCTCGCGGCTCCGGGTCCGGGTGAGATTCATCTGCGGATCGGGGGATCCGGCGTCAACTTTGCCGATCTACTCCAACGAGCGGGTCTTTACGGAAAGGTCCCGGACCTTCCCTACGCCCCCGGATTCGAGGTGGCAGGGTATGTGGCTCGAGTGGGTGAAGGGGTCGAGAACTGGAAAGAGGGGGACAAGGCCGTAGCCCTCCTCCGGTTTGGCGGGTACGCAAGGGACGTCATCCTCGCCGCTGATCAAGCCTTCCCATTCCCCGATGCACTCACTCCGGTCCAGGCCGCCGGAGTCCCTGTGGTATTCCTTACGGCGTGGGTCTGTCTTTTCGAGACCGGCCACGCCCGCCCCGGAGACTCAGTCCTGGTATTGGGCGCCGGGGGTGGTGTGGGTACGGCGGCGGTGCAGCTGGCCGTGGAACGGGGCCTCAAGGTTTATGGAACGGCCGGCACTCCTGAAAAGAGGGCCTTCGTGGTTGAGGAACTCGGGGCCGAAGCCTGCTTCGACTCAAGGGGCTCCTGGGCCGACGACCTCTTCGAGGCCCTGGGTCGAAAGCGAGGCTTGGACATCGCCCTCGATCCGGTGGGGGGGAAAGCCACGGCAGCCGCCCGGAAACTCCTCAACCCTCTGGGCCGGTTGGTGTTTTATGGCATGAGCGAGGCCATGCCCGGACGGAAACGGAGTTGGCTCAAGGCAGCGTGGGCCCGGTTCCAGACGTCCTCCATCCACCCCCTCTCCCTGGTCATGCCGAACCAGGGGATCTTCGGCATCCACCTCCTCTACCTGCAGGAAAAAGAGGCCATGATGGGCCCGGCCCTGGAGGAGATTTTCGGAGGAGTCGTGGACGGACGCTGGAAGCCCGTCATGGACAGGACCTTCCCCCTGGATCAGAATGGAGCCGTGGAGGCACATCGGTACCTCCACGACCGGAAAAACCTGGGGAAAGTGGTGCTGGAGTCGCCCGCCTAGTCAGGCACCTCAACCACCCTTTTCGTCTTCCTCCACGGCCTTCTTGAAATGGGTGTCGTACCACTCGATGATGCGGCGCCAATGATCCCGATAATCCTCTTCCAAGCCGGCCCGTCCGGCACCATGCCCTGCCCGCATGTAGTTCACCCATACCACTTCTTTCCCCAACCGGCGCAGGGCGTAGTACATCTCCCGGGTGTTTGTGTCCGGCACATTCCAGTCGCCGTGGCCGGTGAGGAGGAGATGGGGCGTCTCGATTCGGTCTGCAAACATGACGGCCGAGTGTTCCCAGTACTTCTGGGGCTGCTCCCAAAGGGTCGCACCGATTCGATCCTGCCCCTCCTCCGCTGCGCTGTAGTTACGGGTGGTGATCTTTTCCGAATCGCCAAGGAAGGAAATGATGTTCACCTTCCCGGAGATGTTGATGGCAGCTGCGAAGCGGTCGGTCTGGGTGATGATGAGGCTGGCGGCGTAACCGCCGTAACTGGTCCCGTGGATTCCCAGCTGCCGGCCATCGACCATGCCCTTGTCCATGAGGGAATTGATGGCGGTGGTGACACCCTTCATCCAGGCCTCCCCCGGGAAGCCCTCCTCCAGGTCTACCGATGGCCGAAGAACGATCCATCCTTGAGCGGCCAACGTCTGGGCACTGTAGTTGTACCCGTTGTTGAAGAAGGTCTCATAGATCTCGGCCACCAGAGGATATTCCGTCCCTTCCTGATAGTCGGGCGGGAGGTGCATGATGCCATACAGCTCTTCACCATCCACGTCCAGGTACTTGATGAGCCTGCTCTCGGACAACGCAACGTCGGCCAACCAGGGGTTCACATCGGTGAGCACTCGTGCGTTGCCGAAGTCCCCCTCCGCAGTCCAGATCTCGTCGGGCCGGTCCCCATCAGATCTCCGGAACACAATGCGGGACCCGTCCTCTGCCACGGTCCAGCTCCGATACATGTCAGAATCCAGGACCAAAACCTCTTCCTGCCTTCGGTCCAGATCGTAGCGAATTAGACCACGTTCCCACTTATCCCGAGCGGCCTTCGTCGCATAGAGGTACCGGCCGTCATCGGTCCACTGGGTAATTCCAAGGCGCGGCCCGTCACTCCATTCTTCACGGGTGTCTCCGGGGAAAGCCCACACCAACTCCGGTGCCTCCCCTTCCTCCATGAGGTAGTAGCCATCCTGGGCTCGGAGAAGGAGGGCTTCCCCGTCGGGATGCCATCGGTCCAGGGAGAAGCTTCGTTTGGTGGAGTCGCCTTCAGAGAGGGGGATCCGATACTCCTCGGTGAGGTTTCTGGCACTATCGGCTTCGAGTGTCTTCCAAAAGACGTCTCCCTTTTCGACATAAACGAACCCGGAGCCATCGGGGCTCCAGCTTGGCCGAATCCTCTGTTCGCCCTTTTCCATGACCTCTACGGGTTCCGCATCTTCTGCGAGATCCAACTTGAAGTAGGCGTATTCGGTACCCTCTCCCCTCTCATAAGAGGTCCGGAGCGGGGTGGAGGTGTTGAAGGTGATGTGGGAGCCGTCGTCGGCAACTCTGACGTCTTGATAGGAGGCTTCCGCACCCAAGATGGTCACGGCCTCGGACCCCAGGTCCACAAGGGCCAACTCCATGAACCTTCCCCGGTTCCGAATTGCGTCCCAGGAGAGAAAGGGTTCGGAGGAATCCTGGACCACGATGGGGCCAAACTCCATGGCCTCGTAGGCGGCTCGGGCGTCAGCGGCCCAAGTGGGGGTTCGAAGTCCTACAATCAGTCCGCTCCCGTCGGACAGCCAAACCAGCGGACCTCCCCATGCCAGTTCACGGGCCGGTCGCAGAACAATGTTCTGAACCCTACCCGAAGATCTATCCCAAACCTCCAACCTCACCACCTCGTCCACATACCGACGAAATGCCAAGCGGTTGCCGTCGGGAGACCAGGATAGACCCTGCACCTGGACCGGATCGTCGAAGAGGGGTGTGCTCTCGCCCGTCTCGGCGTCAAGCACCATGACGTCAGCGACGGAGGGCCCGACATAGGTGGGGTCCCCATACCGAAAATGATCGGTTCCCATGCGGCCACGGGGTGAAGAAACGGTGACGGCAAGCCATCGGGCGTCGTCGGTGGCGTCGGCGACGCTGGCCGACCGCACCCGGAGTGCATCGTCCACGGTGAAGGTCCGCTGGCCCTGACCGAAGAGCGTCGAAGGAGAGACCAGGAGGAGGAGCGAAGCCAGGACCGAAGCCCCTAGGCCCGAAATGACGGAGCGAGAGCGCTGCATGTGAGACCTCCCTTGAAGGATCGGCATCAAGGCTGGGAAAGTAGGGTGTTGACCGAGTTAACAAAACTCCGCGACAGGGTGTCATTAAGTATCAACAGAAAACGAGTCTCGTAATCACCCGATCCTGGAGGAACCTATGCGTCGTATCGTACCCCTTGGCCTCATGGCCATACTTCTCATGTTCATGGCAGCTCCCATGCAAGCCCAGGACGTCACCGGAACCTGGACCATCACCTACTCCCAGATGGGACGGCAGGGTGGGCAGGCGAGGGAGGTTTCCATGGAGATCACCTTCCAACAGGATGGGGCCGCGGTAACCGGCACCACCATGTTGACCATGGGTCGTAGAGGTGGCGGTGGCCAACCCCCAGCACCCCAGGAAGTCGCCATCACGGATGGAAAGATGGAAGAGGGCAAACTCACCTTCTCCATCGTGCGGGGTATGGGTGAACGCACCATGACCATGGTGTTCACCAGCGCGGTGGAAGGAGACGCCATGGAGGGTACCATGGCCATGTCGGGGGGAATGGGCAGTGGCGACCCGATCCCCTTCAAAGGCGTGAAGAAGGAAGGCTGACCTGCGTCAGGAGGGTCGGCGGGGCTGCCGGCCTTCGTCATTTCCCAACGGCCAGGGGCCTCATAGCCCCTGGCCGTTTTCTGTTCTCCTTCCTAGGATCCCTCCAGAGTCGAGCACGGCCCGGATCTAATCACTCGAGGCCGAAGAGTCAGTCTGAAAACAGGATGTTCGCCGTGAGAGCACTCCTCATCGTCCTGGGCGCCTCAATTCCTCTGTTCGTCGGCGGAGCTTTCACGACGCCGCCCGAATCCGGCCTGCAGGGATCTTCTTCACTACAGACGACCCTCCCGGAGGCCCCTCCCCAGTCCGTGCCCGATTGGGAGGACCCTTCAGTCATCGGTATCAACAAAGAGGCACCCAGGGCATCGGCTTTTCCATACGAGAACGCCGATCTGGCTGAGGCCAACGACCGGGCGGGGTCAGAGTACTACCGGCTTCTCAACGGGGACTGGCGGTTTCATTGGGTTCGAAGCCCGGAGCAGCGCCCCATGGAGTTCTACCGCGAGGACTTCGACGACTCGCACTGGGACTTCATCCCCGTGCCGTCCAACTGGGAGGTCCAAGGGTATGGCGTACCTATCTATCTGAATCACCCCTACGAGTTCGAGAAGAACCCGCCGTTCATCCATCACGACTACAACCCTGTGGGATCCTATCGGACCAGTTTCCATGTCCCTTCCGATTGGGACGACCGTGAGGTCTTCCTGCACTTCGGAGCCGTGAAATCGGCCATGTACCTATGGGTCAACGGACAAAGGGTGGGCTACAGCCAGGGCAGCAAGCTCCCCGCGGAGTTCGATGTCACGGAGTTCATTCGCCCGGGGGAGAACCTGCTGTCCGTGGAAGTCTACCGATGGAGCGACGGTAGTTATCTGGAGTGCCAGGACTTCTGGCGGATCAGCGGAATTGAGCGGGACGTATACCTTTGGGCCGCCCCCAAACTCCATATCCGGGACTTCTTCGTGAGGGCTGGACTGGACGAAGATTATGAGAGCGGCATGTTGGACCTCGCTGTCGATGTCATCAACTACTCGGAAGAATCTCCAGAAACCGTGACGGTGGCGGCCAGGGTGGTCGATCCCGAGTCCGGGTCCGTAATCACCACACCTCGCCTCACGTTGCTGACGCCCGCTCCGGGCCAACAGGAGGCGGGGAGAATCGGGGTAGGCGTCGGAGAGGTCCGTCCCTGGACAGCAGAAACCCCAAACCTCTATGACCTCTACCTGACCCTCACGGGAGAGTCGGGAGACACCCTTGAGGTAATCCACCAACGAATCGGCTTCCGCACGGTGGAGATCAAAGACGGTCTTCTTCAGGTGAACGGGGTCCCTATCACCATCAAGGGAGTGAACCGACACGAACACTACCCCTACACGGGTCACGTGATGTCGGAAGAGAGGATGGTTGAGGACATCCTCCTCATCAAAGCGGCCAACATGAACGCCGTCCGGACCTCTCATTACCCCAGCGACCCCCGGTGGTACGAGCTGGCTGACGAGTACGGGTTGTACCTCGTGGGAGAAGCCAACATCGAGTCCAATGGAATGGGCTATCGCCCCGATACTACGCTGGGGAACAACCCGGAATGGGAGCTGGCCCATGTGGATCGGATGAGGCGAATGGTGGAACGGGACAAGAACCACCCTTCCGTGATTATCTGGTCTATGGGAAACGAAGCCGGGAATGGCGTGAATTTCTACTCGGCCTACGAGTGGACCAAAAGCCGGGACGAAACCCGACCGGTGCAGTATGAGCGCGCCCTTCAGGATTGGAATACGGACATCTACGTTCCTATGTATGCCGGTTTTCAACGCCTGGAGGAGTACGCCCGATCAGAGCCGGAGCGCCCTCTCATCATGTGTGAATACGCCCACGCGATGGGGAACAGCGTGGGTAACTTCACCGATTACTGGGAACTCATCGACCGGTATCCTGCCCTTCAGGGCGGGTTCATCTGGGATTGGGTGGATCAGGGACTGTCCAAGGTGACGGAGGAGGGGGACAGCATCTGGGCTTACGGCGGAGACTTTGGGCCGCCCGGCACGCCGTCCGACGGAAACTTCCTCATCAACGGCCTCGTTCAACCTGACCGGAACCCCAATCCCCATTACTACGAGGTTCAACGGGTCCATCAATGGATCGACGCGAAGCTGGTGGACGCCGATGCCGGACGAATCCTCGTGACCAATGATTACGAGTTCAAGGATCTGGATGGAATGGAGGTCCGCTGGCGGCTGCTGTCGAATGGGCAACCCTTGGAGATCGGCACACTCCCCCTACCTGTGTTGGCAGCCCAGGAGTCGGGGGAGATCCGGGTTCCTTTTACCTTGGCGAACGCCGACCCCTTTGCCGAGTACCACCTCGACGTTGGATTCCACCAGGTCGCCCCCGACCCCCTCCTGCCTGCAGGTCATGAGGTGGCCTTTCATCAATTCCGACTGGCAACCGGACGTTCGGCCCCGGTCACCGACGAGGAAACCCTCCCTGACCTGGACATCCGGACCTCAGAGGAGGCATACAGTTTCCTGGGCCCCGACTTCGAGATGGAGATCGACCGGACGAGCGGCCGAATCACCCACTACCGGTTCGAGGGAGCCGACCTCATCGACTCCGGCCCCTGGCCCAACTTTTGGCGGGCACCCACCGACAACGACTACGGGGGACGGTGGCAGAACCGCC
>JBDHMC010000092.1:0-8049 GCA_039656355.1 Gemmatimonadota bacterium
CCTGGGTTGCGCCATTCAAAAGGTTTCCGACCGTCCACGTTACCACCCCGTTTACGCCCGCCCCTCCGTCGTGGACACCGCCGCCCGTGTTGGACACATAGGTGACTCCAGTGGGCAGTGTGTCCGTCACCACCACACCTGTCGCGGTGCTCGGGCCACCGTTCTCCACGGTGACTGTGTATGCGATGGCGTCGTTGGGAGTGGCTGTGGCGGGAGCGGTCTTGGCGACGAATACATTTGCCCCCGATACGGAAGTGGTCTTGATGGCCTGGTCATTTCCGGCGACGGGATCGTTGGTGGTGGAGGTCAGGTTGGCGATGTTGGCCACCACCCCTGTGGTTCCAGCTCCGATGGCAACGGTCAGGCTGAAGGTCACCGGCGCCGCCGCTTCCGTCAGGTCGCCCAGATTCCAGGTGACGATGTCCGTTCCAATGTTGTGGCTGCCACCACCCGTTGAAGAGACGTAGCTCGTTCCACCCGGAATTGCGTCCGTAACCACCAACCCGGTGGCGTCACTGGGCCCAAGGTTGTCCACCGTGAAGTCGTAGGTGATCTGAGTGCCGGGTTGAGCGGAGTTCGGCCCGTCCTTGGTGAGGGCCACGTCGGCGCTCACCACTACGGTCGACGTCCGGGTTGCCCGGTCGTTTGCCACCGTCGGATCCGACGTCGAAGCGCTGACCCTTGCCACATTGATCAAGTCACCTGTTGCGTCCGACCCAACATCCACGGTGAGCGTGTAGACGCGGTTGGCTCCCGCCGCCAGGGTTCCGAGGGTGGGCCAGGTAACGGCCTGACCAACCTGTGTGCCCGGGGCCGGGTTCGCCGAGAAGTACGTCATCCCCGCCGGGAGGGTGTCGGTCAGGACGACGTTCGTTGCGTCACTAGGACCGTTGTTTGTCACGGTGATGGTGTACGTGCCCTGGCCACCGGCTGACACCGATGCGGCCCCCGTCTTCGTCACCTGCACGTCGGCCGATGTGGTTACGGAAGACGAGAGGGTCCCCCGGTCGTTGGCCGGGGTCGGATCGGAGGTTGTCGAGACAGCCCGCGCAACGTTCTGGAGACTTCCGGTTGCACTGGATGCCACATTCACCGTGAGGCTGTAGACCTGGCTGGCCCCATTTGCCAGGGAACCGATGGGCGGCCAAGTGACCGCCTGGCCCACCTGCGAGCTCTGTACCGGGGTTGCCGAACCAAAGGTCATGCCAGCGGGAAGAGTGTCCGTGACCACAACGTTCGTTGCTGCCGATGGCCCGTCATTGGTCACCGTGATTGTGTACGTGGCCTGTGTGCCGGCGGTAACGGTTGCCGGCCCCGTCTTCTCCACCCGCAAGTCGGCCGAGGAGCCAGGCGCCGTAACGGCGGTAGCCGTGTTGTTCCCAGGGGACGGGTCGGAAGTGGCCGAGGTCACAGCGCCGGTGTTGGTAAGCGTGCCGGTGGACGTGATGGTTACGACGACCGTGAAGGTCGTGTCCGCCCCCACGGCCAGGCTTGCGATCGTTCCCCAGCTCACCACGCCAGCCGATTGGGTACCTCCGGCCGAGGCCGAGAAGAAGCTCACGCCTCCAGGGAGCGTATCCGTGACCACCACCCCCGTCGCTACGCTCGGCCCCGCATTGGACACGACCAGCGTATAGGTGACCTGTTCCCCCACCACCGGAGAGCCGTCGTCCGTCGCGGTTTTCGAGACCGACAGGTCTGCCGAAGGGGCCGCCGTCGTAACCGCCGTATCGGTGTTGTTGGCCAGCGAGGGATCAAAAGTCGCCGTTGTAACGGCACCGGTATTGGTGAGATCTCCGTCCTGGTCGATGGTTACGGTCACGGTGAAGACTGTGTTCGCGCCTACAGCCAGGGTCGGGATGACAGCCCAACTCACAACCCCCCCGGCCTCCGTGCCGCCACCCGACGCCGAAACGAAACTCACCCCACTCGGGAGCGTGTCCGTGACCACAAGGCTTGCGGCCGTACTGGGACCCGGGTTGGTGACGGTTAGCGTGTAGGTGATCTGCTCGCCAACGACAGGCGATCCGTCATCGGTTGCGGTTTTCTGAATCGACAGATCCGCTGACCCACCCGGTTCGGCGGTGAAAGCGGTGCCGACGTTGTTGCCAGGGACCGGATCCCCGATATCGGAGGTGACCACCGCTGTATTCAAGAGGTCCACCGTCTGGTCGATGGTCACAACCACCGTCACCGTAGTGTCTGTGCCGTTCGCCAGGGTGGGGATCGTATCCCAACTCACCACGCCGCCCGCCTCAGTCCCACCTCCGGAAGCTGAGACAAACGTCACTCCTGCCGGCAACGTATCCGTAACGACCACGTTGACGGCGTCGTTGGGCCCATCGTTCGTTACCACCATCGTGTAGGTGATCTGTTCCCCGACGGCGGGAGATCCGTCATCGGTGGCTGTCTTCACCACCGACACATCCGCGCCGATCACGGTGGTGACGTGCGTATCTCGCAAGTCGTCGTCGTCGGGGTCAGGGGTGCCAGAGAAAACCATAGCCACGTTGGCGAGAGTCCCCGGTTGAAGGGCGACGACTCGAAGCGTGATGACGACCGTAGTTCCTGCGGCTATGGATGGGAGACTCCAGGCCACCACTCCGGGCTCCACCTGGACTCCGTTGCCCGTTGCCGAGACGTATCCCATTCCGGCCGGAAGTGAGTCCAGGACTGTTGTATTGGTGGCTTCGTCAGGGCCATCGTTCGTCAGGGAAACCTGGTAGGCGATGGTATCCCCTGCTTCGGCATTTATCGGACCGAACTTGGAGAGAGAAAGGTCAGCAAGAACGTCGATGGCCGTGTTGACGACGGCCCGGTTGTTGCCCATGACCGGATCCAGGGTCGCAGTCGTGGCTAGAGCAACATTGGTGAGGACGCCGGTGGCATCGAGCCGGACCGTGATCGTTTTGGCGACCAGCTCTCCGACACCCAGATCGCCAACAATCCACTGGATTTTCCTGCCGGTCACCGATCCCGATCCAACGGATGACAGGAGGGTTGCGCCCTCAGGAAGGGAGTCAGTAAGAACGACCCCCTCCGCTATATCGGGGCCTCCATTTTGAACATTGATCACGTAACTGATCGTGTCCTGGAAGGCTGCTGAAGCCGGACCGGATTTCTGAACCTGGAGGTTCGCAGCCACTGGCACGACCTGGACCTGGTGTGTCGCTCTCTCGTTTCCTGGTTGGAGGTCCTCTGATGTGGATGAACCCCGGGCGACGTTCGAAAAGGTCCCCTGGGCCTTCGCAACGGCCCACACGGAGTCGACGGAGGTGGCCCCGGATGGAAGGGTACCCAGGTCCCAGGAAATGGCCCGCCCCGAAACCGACGGATTCCCAGAGGCTTTCGCGTAGGCAAACCCGGTGGGTATTGAGTCCACCAGGGTGACGGCCCGTGCTTCATCTGGACCGTTGTTTGTCACGGTCAGAACGAAAATGACCGTGTCCTCTACTGTGGCGCCGGTAGGACCGGTCTTAGCGACGGCCAAATCGGCCTTGGGTGCGGGGATCACCCGGAGCGTGACACTCACCTCTTGCTCGTTCAATGCCCCTTGGGACCGCACCAGAACGGTTTCCTGATAGGTGCCGATTGCGAGCCCCGTTGGATCCGGTTGAATGGACAGCTCCGCCGGGGCGTCAGTGCCGGAGAGAATGGCCGAAAGCCAACTTCCTGGGGCTACGAAGCGTGTGAGGTTGGTGAGGGTCCCCCCCCCAATGTTCGTCACCTGGACCGGCTTGGCTGGAGGCGCCCCAGCCCCCTCTTCGACTTCGAACTCCAGGGTATTTGGCGTCACGGCTATGACGGGTTGATCCAAGGTGACGGTCAACTCCACCGTTATGGATACGGGGGAGTTCCGCGCCGCCTGGGAGGCCAGATTGATGGTGGCGTTGTAGACGCCGTCGCTCAGTTGCCCTGTAAGAGCCGTGACGGAGAGGTTGGTGGGAGCCGTGGTTCCCACCAGAGAGACGGAGAGCCAGCCGCTTGGTCCCCCCTGACCGTACTCCACGCCTGCGGACAGTCCTCCAAGGGTTCCAGCCCCGCCATTTGTGATCTGGACGACAAACGGAGCGGGTGATGGTCCTCCGACCGCACCGAAGAAGAGGATGTTGTCGGTGTTGGCCTCGATCCTCGGTCCTGGTTCGATAATGACAGTGGCAGTGCCGCTGACCCCTTCGATGGTGGCCCGGACCGTGGTCTGTCCGGCGAGAAGAGCCTGAACCAGCCCAGTTTCGCTGATGGAGATCAGGGAAGGATTGCCAACGGACCAGGTCACGGCCCCGGCGGGTAGGCTGGCCCCTTGCCTGTCTGAGACGTTGGCACTCAGCTGGACGGTGGCCCCCTCCACCAGGGTGACCGTTAGAGGGTTAATGGTCACTTCCCCCACGGGCACACCTGTGATGTCCGTCAACGTGCAGGCGTAGGCGAACGTCGCGGCAGCTAGAGCCCCCACCGCCAGCAGGGCTCTGGTCCGCATGGTCAACCGGGGCATCCCAACTCCCTTGAGGGCGTTACGCAGAAAACCGCTCACAGGGCCAGGCCTGGGGGAAGGGTGTTCTGTCAAAAGGTCACCCGGAATAGGCTCACGTTCAGTCGGGGTCCTTCGGCGAACACACTTGGACCCACGAACCGAGCCTTTCCTACGTTGAACGTCACCAGTTCTCCGTTCCCACCCGAATCACCCCGTCGGACCTTGAGGAATGCCTCCACGGCCCCGATGACGGTCACGACGCCCGCCGCGATGAGACTCTGAGTAAGATATGGATTGGTCGTTTCTTCAGAGATGATCCGGTCCGAAGGGCACTCCCCACCCTGGGGGGGGGTGCCTACACATCTCGTCTCCTCTTTCTCGATCAGGAACCCCGCCGCCGCCGCGCCGCCGGCCAGGGCCAGAACCGTGAACCCTCCCAGGGCTCTACCGGAATAGAACTGCCCCATTCCCGGTATGAGGATGCCCAGCGTGAGCGTCGCGCCGGGACTCGGGAGAGGCGCAGCACTCTGCAACTGTCCTATGCGTTGTGAAACGGCGATCGCATCCTCTCCTTCGGGACGAAGGGAGAGGAATTGTTGAAAGTCGGCCACTGCCCCTTCGATGTTCCCCTGCCGATCCAGGATGACACCGCGGTTATGCACTGCATCAGCCCAAATGGGAGCCAGTTGAAAGGCGGTGCCGAAAGCCTGAGTGGCTTCATTGAGGTTTCCCAGATCGGCCTGAGTGAGCCCATGTCTGAATGCAGCGATGGCCTCGTCCGAGACCTGAGGTTGTTCGGAAAGGACAAGGGCTTCCAGACGGGGGCGGGCGTCTTCAAACCCCAAATCTTCGGCCCCCAGGGCCAGAGCCCTGCAGAGCTGATTGATGGCCGGGGCAGTCTCCCCCAGGTCTGCCAGGATTCTCGCGTACCCGTAAGCGAGATTCGCAGAGAGAGGGTCCAGCTCCGTGGCCCGGGCCAGAAGATCCCGGGCCCGGGCTAGGTCACCCAAGATCTGCGCCTGATTCGCGTTGGATCCAAGGACCCTCGCCTGAGCCTGCTCCTCTGGCGCTGGCTGGGTCCCGAAGTCAATTGCGGGGCAGGAGAACGCGTCGGAGCCTGGGAGAGTCCTTTTCAGGGGAAGCTCTTGAGCTTCTCCTGGAGAAACGCTCCAAATGGAGAGGAGAAAAAACCACCCTGCGGCGGGGAAAAGCATCCCCCGACGCGGTGTCGGATCGGGCATGCCTGGTTACCAGTGTATGAGACTCAAAGCCCCTCGGGCCATGCCCTCAGGGTCGGGGGAATACACGCATGTTTACCCAAACTTTCGACCAGACCTTCCCCCGTCAAGCCGGGGGGACGAAGGTGGTGCAGAAAGTCCGCCTCTGTTGGGTACGCTTCCATCAAAGATAATCCACTACACTGGGGTTCTCCCACCCTGAAGATTCTCCTGACATGCCAACCACCGGCACATTTTCCACGGGATTATGAGGAGGCCTCGACCGACTCGGCGCATCAGTGCATCTTGTTTGTCCTTGTGGGGTTCTGTCATTGGAAGGCAAGCGTTCCAAGCTCTCCGGACCGGTGGGGTGGGGAATGAAAGATCTGTTCGGGTTGGGAAAAGAGAAGACTCCTGACGGTTTCTTCCACAACGTGTATCTGGTAGGGACCCTTCTTTCCACGCTCTGGCTCTTTGGGACCGAGTCCCTATCGGCCCAGGTCCTGCCCATCCTTCTGGACACTCTTCAGGTTCAAGTGGGCTCCAGGGTAAGCCCGCAACTCCCGATCCTGACTCGGAGCGTTCAACTCATGGATCGGGAGGAAATCGATGCCCTTCCCGTCCGAACGATCTCCGGCCTTCTGGAATGGGCCACCAGCGTCGAGATCCAATCCCGTTCCCCGGCCCAGAGCGACCTGGGGATCCGGGGCGCCGGGTTCGAACAAGTGGTCGTCTTGGTGAACGGTGTCCGCATGAGTGATCCGCAGACCGGGCATTTCGATCTGGATCTCGCCGTTCCCTTGGACCAGGTACAGCGATTGGAGATTCTTCGGGGCCCTGCCTCAGCCCTCTATGGGGCCGACGCTGTGGGAGGAGTGGTAAACATCGTCACCAAGGGAGGGGGCGGGGAATGGCAGGGTCGGGTTGAGGGCGGATCCAGGGGCGCGGCCCGAATCTCCGGGGGAGGTGGGTTGGAAAGGGAAGGGGGGTTCGCCCTCCGGCTCGGTGGAGAGCTCAATCGTTCCGATGGCCACCGGGCGGGAACGGACTTCGAAGCGGGTCTCCTTCATCTCGCTCTGTCCCACCCGCTCGGTTCGGGCCGCCTGTCTGGAGACTTTGGCGCCTCTCGCCGTGACTTCGGAGCTGAGGACTTCTACGCTCCCTATCCTTCCTTCGAGCGAACTCGCAGTTACACCTCATCTCTCCGATGGGCCTCAGAGGCCGCGAGAAGCCTGAACGTGGAGTTGGGTACTTCGTTTCGTAGGCACGAGGACGAATTCACCCTCATTCGCGACAACCCTGAGGTATACCAGAATCAACACACCTCCTCCCAGGTTGGTGGCGACGTTCTTGTCAGAGCAAACGACTGGCTGGGAATTGACCTGGCTTTGGGAGGGGAGATTTTTCGCGACATCCTGTTGAGCAACTCTCTCGGTGACCGGGACGAAAACCGGGGAGCCATCTTTGGGGAGGCTGTAATCGGAGGGGCTGGAGATGGTGTGGTCTCACTGGGGTTGAGGCAGGATTGGCACCAGGGTTTTGGGTCCTTTCTCTCCCCCTCCTTCTCCGGCTCCTACTCAATTGGACAAAACCTCCGAACCAGGGCCGCCGTCGGTCGATCGTTCAGGGCCCCCAGTTGGACGGAACGGTATTACCAGGACCCGGTGAACGTGGGCCGCGAGGATCTGGATCCGGAAAAGGCCTGGTCAGGGGAAGTGGGGCTTGATGTATGGAAGGGTTCCGATTTTCGCTTGTCATTGACCGCGTTTGTCCGGCGCTCTGAGGACCTCATCGACTGGGCCCGGGAGGTGGACGGGGGGCCGGAGGTGCCCTGGGAGACTCGGAATGTGGAGGAAGCCACCTTTCGAGGGTTGGAAGCCGATCTGACGCTCCGGGGGCCTGCTGAAACCCTATGGACACTCGGAGGGATGCTTCTGTCCGTCGATTCCAAAGAGTCGGCGGGGTACAGCTCGAAATACGCGCTCCGACCCCTTGAAGAGCAGGTGACCCTCGGAGTGAGCAGGACATTCGGAGATGTCCTTTCCCGTACAACCGTTTGGACATGCGGGGAGGGTTCAAGCTGGGGTCCACCTGGATCTACCTCGACGGCACCAACCTATTTGACACTGAATATCCGGACGTCACCGGGGCCATGGCACCGGGGCGGGCCCTCATTTTGGGAGTAGAAGTGGGGCCGGGGAGAGGCGGGAGGCGGTAGCTTCCCAAGGACCGCTCTGGGGAGGAAGAAAAAAAACTGACCCCTCCCTCCGGCACTCCGCCGGAAAGAGGGGTCATTCTACGACCTGACTTCGTTGAACTCACAGACTCCGGACCGTGTAGGCCCGGCGCCCGTCCCTTTCT
>JBDHMC010000093.1:0-8601 GCA_039656355.1 Gemmatimonadota bacterium
GGGATGGTCTCCCGCCTAAACGATGCGGAAGTAGCCCGATGCCGTAAGGGTCTCCTGGAGGAGACGGGATTCGGTGGTCCGGTCCTGGTCCACCACCACCGTGGCCACATTCCTTACATCGGTGTTCACCGCGTATCCAAAGAGGAGGAGTTGGATGATGGGTGCGGCGAACATGATCCGCTTCGTTTTGGGATCCCGAAGAAGCTGTCTCATCTCCTTCTGAATGAGAACCCTGACCCTCAGAGGGGAGATCCTCATGCTTTGATCTCCTTCTTGAAAACCCGTGTGGCCAACGTCAGCCCGACTACAGCGAAGACCAACATGGCCACGGCCTGGGGCCACAGCGCGCCGACCCCCACCCCCTTGAGAAGCACCCCCCGGGTCACCACCACGAAGTAACGAGCTGGAATCAGATACGTGATTCCGCGAAGGACCAACGGCATCCCGGCGATGTCGAAAAGGAACCCCGAAAGGAGGATGGCAGGGAGATACGTGGCCACCATGGCGGCTTGCATGGCGAAGATTTGGGAGTCAGCCACCGAGGAGATGAAGATCCCGACCCCCAAAGCTCCCAGTAGGAAGAGGATTGAGAGCCCTCCCAGGAGGAAGGGGTTTCCTTCAAAGGGGGCGTGGAATACCAGTATGCCCGCCACCAACACCACAATCACATCGAAGAAGCCGATAAAGAGATAGGGAAGGAGCTTCCCCAGGACGATCTCCACCCCCCTCACTGGGGTGGAGGCGAGTTGCTCCATGGTCCCCCTCTCCCATTCCCGGGCTATAGTGAGAGAGGTGAGCATGGCGGCGATAATGGACATTATCACCGCCACCAAGCCCGGGATGATCATGTTTCGGCTCTCTAGCGTTTCGTTGTACCAGATGCGGGTCTCAGCCCCTGCCACCGCCGGCAAGGGGAGTCCCTTGAGCCGGACAGAAACGGAGTGTCGGGCCACGATGGCTCCAGCATAATTCTGGGCGATGGTGGCAGTGTTGGCGTCGCTCCCGTCCAGGAGGAGTTGAACCGGCACAGATCGTCCCGACCCCAGATCCCGGGCGTACCCTGTGGGGATAATGCGAACAGCCCGGACTCGGGACTTGGAAAGTTCATCCTCCACCTCCAGGTAGGAGGTGGGTTGCTCAACAATGGAGAAGTACCCGGAGGCCTCGAAGACATCAGCCAGCTCCCGGCTGGCCCGGGTTCCGTCCTGGTCCCAGACCCCGAGGTGGATGTCCTTCACGTCCCAACTGATGGCGTATCCGAAAAAGACGACCATGAAGACGGGAAGGACAAAGGCCAGGATGAGGCTTCTCGTGTCCCGCCTCAACTGGATGGCCTCTTTTCGGGCGATGGCGAAAAGCCGGTAGAAGTTCATGATGATTAGCCCTCCACCGCCCCGCCCTCTTCCCGGACCAGGGCCACGAAAACGTCTTCCAGGGAGGGGTCCACCCTCTCAATGCTCTCGATTGGGATGGATCGCGTCGCAAAAGCCGCGGGAATCGCCTCTTTTGCCACGGCCTCGTCCGCCACAACCACGTGCACCCGCCGGCCGAACATGGCGGCCTCAAGAACCCCATCCATCGTCTTCAGGGCATCCACGGCGTGGGGAGGCTCAGCGGTCCGGATTTCAAGGAGCGGCTCTTCCATGCGGGCGCGGAGTCCGGCCGGCTCATCCAGGGCAATGATCTTCCCCCGGTTCATGAGGACCAGTCGGTTGCAGTATTCCGCTTCTTCCATGTAGTGGGTACTCACGAGGATCGTGGTTCCACCCTGGGCCAGCTCGTTGATGAGATCCCAAAACTGGCGCCGGGCCAAGGGGTCCACACCGGAAGTGGGCTCATCCAGGAAGAGGATGGCCGGCTCGTGGAGGACAGCGCACCCGAGGGCCAGCCGCTGTTTCCACCCCAGGGGAAGCTCGGCGGTAAGGCGACCTCCCTTTCCTGCAAGCCCCGCCATCCCCAAAACCCAATCCCGTCGGGCCTGAAAGCGATCACCCGTCACTTCATAGAGACCGCCAAAAAGGGCGATATTCTCGTCCACCGTAAGGTCGGTGTAAAGGGAGAACTTCTGGGACATATAGCCGATCTTCTGGCGTAAGGCCTCCCCTTCAGTCCGAATGTTCAATCCCACAACCCACCCGTCCCCGGAGGTAGGAGGTAGGAGCCCGATAAGCATGCGGATGGTGGTGGTTTTACCGGCCCCGTTGGGTCCCAGGAAGCCGAAGATCTGCCCCTGGGCCACGTCGAAGGTGACCCGGTCCACGGCGGTGAAGTTCCCGAATTTTCGGGTGAGGTCTCGGACCCGGACAGCCTCAGCCATCCCCCACCTCCTCCAGCTTCACCAGGTGAAGGAAGACATCTTCGAGGGAGGGTTCCACGGACTCCACTCCATCTACCGGAAGACCGGCGGCCGCAAGGCTCTCGGCCAACCGCTTAAGGGCCTCCTCCCCATCCTTCAGGACTGCATGGACGGAGTTCCCGAACAGCGCCGTCCCCACCACACCCGGCATTCCCTTGAGAAGGTCCCGGATTTTTCGGGGCTCGGGCGCCTTCACCGAAACCACCTCACCAGGGAGAAGGTCCAGGAGGGCCCGGGGGGTGTCCATAGCCAGGACCTTTCCCCCGTGAAGGAGGACGACACGGTCGCACCGCTCCGCTTCGTCCAGGTACGAGGTGCTTACCAGGACGGTGACCCCCTCCTCCACCATCTCGTGGAGGATGAGCCAGAGGTCCCGCCGGGATATGGGATCGACCCCGAAGGTGGGTTCGTCCAGAAGTAGGATCTTGGGGTGGTGAATAAGCGCACAGCAGAGAGAGAGCTTCTGTTTCATCCCTCCCGAGAGGTTACCCGCCAGCCGCTTTTGGAAGGGCCCCAGGTTGGAGAAGGCGAAAAGACGTTCCATGCGGGAAGGACGTTCGGCCTTCGGCACCCTATAGAGGTCGGCGTAAAAGTCGATGTTTTCCCGTACGGTGAGGTCGGTGTAGAGGCCAAACTGCTGGGACATGTAGGCGATGAAAGGCTTCACTCCCTCGGGATCCGCTGCCACGTCGACCCCATGGATCACACCCTTCCCCTCGGTGGGGGGAAGGACCCCAGCCAGCATCCGGAGGGTTGTGGTTTTCCCCGCCCCGTCGGGGCCCACGATGCCGAAGAGTTCCCCGGGCTGCACGTCCAACACCAGCCCGTCCACAGCGAGGTTGTCGCCGAAGCGCCGGCTGAGCCCCACGAGGGAAACCGCCGGTTCAGACACCGGCCTCCCCAGTCCCAGCGAGAATCACGTCGGCAGGAATCCCCGCCTTCAGGTCGTGGGAGGGATCTTCGGTAATTCGGACCTTCACCGCATACACCAACTTTACCCGCTCTTCGGTGGTCTGGACGTTTCGGGGGGTGAACTCTGACTCGTTGGCAATGAAGATGACCTCGCCTCGGTACGTCCGGTCCGAATACGTGTCGGAAGTGATGGTGGCTTCCTGCCCCAGCTGGACCTCTCCGATGCGGTCCTCCCTGACGTAGATCCTCACCCATCGATCCTCAGGGTCCATGACTGTCAGGACCGGGAGGCCCGGGGATACCGTCTCTCCAGGCTCCCTGTGCTTGATGGTGACAATCCCCGGGAAGGGGACCGTGATGCGAGCGTTGGAGAGGGAAGCCTCGATTTGGGCCACGGCTGCCTCGGCCTGAGAAACCATGGCCCGTTGAGCAGTCACCCGCTCTTCCCGAGGCCCCTCTTCCAGTATCCGGACTCGCTCCAGGGCCTGGTCCACGGCGGACTCGACCACAACCGCGGCGGTCTCAGCCTTGTCCAGCATCTCCTGACTGATGGCGCCCCCATTGAAGAGGCGCCTGTTCCGCTCCAGGTCCCGACGGGCATCGGCAAGCTGCTCCTCCGTTCCCCGAAGAGCCGCCCGTCCCTCCTCGATCTCTCCCGGCCGGAACCCGGCGGTCATCTCTGCCAGCACGGCCCGGGCCACCTCCACCTGAGCCTCAGCCGCCCGTTTCCGGGCCTCCAGCTCCTCCACGTCCAATTGGGCAACAAGGTCCCCTTCCTGGACTGCATCCCCGTCATTGGGGCCGATCCACTCAATGCGGCCCGCCATCTGGAACCCCAGGTCCGCCTCCCGGGCCTCGACCGTCCCTGAAGCCTGGATTTCCCCGGTCCCATCTTCCCCGCAGGAAATCAAAAAGGGAGCCAACAGCAGCGCCAAGAAAATCGCACCACCTGATCCGACCCCTCTTGTATCGCCGATGGTCACTTCGCCGCTGACCTTCATCGCACCATCTCCATGTTTTCCTGGATCCACTCCAACGAGAGATCGCCTTTCACCCGAGCCAGTTCGATCTGGGCCAGAACCTCCCCGTGCCGAGCCTGGGAAAGGAAGGCCCGGGCCTGAAAGAGTTCGGCCTGGGCTCTGAGAAAGTCCGTCTGGACACCGGCTCCGGCCTCCAGAGCCAGAGCTTCGATCCGGGCCACTTCTGCGGACTGCTCCTCCGCAAGCTCCAGGGCTTGCCGGAGGGCCCTGGCCTCCCTGACAACAGCCAGTGCAGTCTCAACTGCCTCCTCCACGTCCATCTCCACCAAACGAAGAGCCTCCGCCGCCTGCCGCTCTTCCGCCACCGCCCGCTCACGCTCACCATCCCGGGCTCCTCCGGTGAAGAGGGGGTAGGAGATCTGAAGGCCGGCCTGCCACTCCTGGATATGCCCTCCATCCCAAGTCCCGAAGGTGGCGAAGCGGCCGCTGGCCTCCACCTTGGGGAGCCAGGCTGCTAAAGCCCCCTGAACACCGACCGTTGCACCCGTCAGCTCTTCCCTGGCCCTCCAGAGCTCAGGGTTGGCCTCCCGGGCCGCGGCCAAGGCATCCTCTCTGGCCTGAACGGTAGTCCCCATCGGGGAGACTGATTCCAAGGTTATCCTTCCTACCGCCTCCGGATCCAGTCCGGTCAGGCGAGCCAGCCGGTTCAGGGCCAGCTCCAGATCCGAGCGGACGGAGATCTCCTGGGCCTCGGCACGGCTCAGCGCCGCTTCGACCCGGAGCAGGTCCACCTGGGCTGCTTTCCCCTCATCCAGAAACAGGCGCACTCTCTGCAACTCCTCTGAGAGAGCCTCCCCCTGCCCAAGAACGGCGGCCAGGAGTTCCTCACCGGAGAGCACTCCCAGATAGGTGGCGCTAACCTGCGCGGTGACCATCATCATGGTCTCGGCTCCCCCAGCCTCAGCGGCCCTCTCTCCGGCTTCGGCTTGTCGGACCCGGGCCCCTCGGGCACCCCCATCGAAGAGGGTGTACCCCAGGGTGATGGCCCCCTGGACCAGGGTTCGGTCGAAGGACGGGACGTTCATGGGATCGAAGCTGTGGATAGGAGCCGCCAGCATGGGCTCCTGGTGCTGGGCCAGCGACCCCTGCCCCGCCAAGCTTGGAAATAAGCTGGAACGGGCCTGTCTCACCCGAGCTCCCGCGGCTTCGCCTGCGGCTTCCGCTTGCCCTAGTGCAGGATGGGTCTCCAGGGCCATGGCAACGGCCTGGGCCAGAGTCAGGGACTCAACGCCTTGCCCGGGTCGCTCCCATGGGCTCTGCCCAAGGAGGAGGCTCGGGAGGGTCCCAAAGATCAGTGCCACGAGAAGCCCGGCACCTCCGAATCGGAACGGATACCCCTCCAATCCCAAACCACTCGAGCGGATGCAACCTGGACTGATCATTCGTCTTCCTCCTCGCGCGCCTCGAGACTCCTGAGCACGAACTCCACAGCATGGTCTTCCGGGGAGAGCCGGGGCTGGGGGACTCCAGCTTTCTTCAGCTCTTCACCGGCAAGGACCGGAGGCATGATGGAGAGGTAAATGGGTTGGGAGAGGGTGCTCAAAGCCATGAGAACTGGGTCCCCTTGCCGGATGGTGCCTGAGGCCTGCCCCTCATGGATGATTCCGATGAGGACTGGAGCGACTAGCCCGATGATCTCCAGGATCTGAGGCCCAGGGGAATCGCCAAGGACGATTTCCTGAACCATGAATCGAGGCATGTCCGGGTTTTCCCTCAGGTGCTGGAACATCCCCCGGATGAAGTACTCCACACGTTGAAGAGAGGGCAGAGGCATGTCCTTTATCAGCAGAACCTGGTTCCTGAAGGGGGCCACCACCTCCTCCAAGACGGCCTGGTACAGCCCCTCCTTGGACCCGAAATGGTACGTGACGGCCCCAAGGTTCGCGCCCGCTTCTTCTGTCAGCGCCCGAATGGAGGTCCCCTTGAACCCACGGGTCGCAATGAGCTTTCGTCCGGCGTCGATCAGCCGTTGCCGAGTGTCCCTCGCGCCGCCTTTGGGCATCATATCTCCCTTTTTTCATTCATACGTTTGTATGATATGAAATATCAAGGCGACGTCAAGGTCCTGGCGCAGAAAGGCATCTCTCATCGTACCGGGCAGCAGAGAACCCCTGGCTCCGGCTTCTCATATTATTTTCCTAACATTCCAGGCGACTTGGGTGTCACTATGAACAGACCCGATCGCAAAAACCGTCGACGGAATCGATGATTAGAAAGCGGAGAGGATGCACCATGAGGACGAATACGATTCGCAGCGTCGTAGGTTCGCTGTTGTGCCTGACGCTGGTTCTCCCACTAGGCGTTTCGGCCCAAGCGGACCCCGACCCTTACCAGATGGGCCGAGCCCTGCCACCCCCCCCTTCAGATGGGATTCTGACCGAGATGACCCTGGAGGATGCCATCGCCCGGGCACTCGAGATGAACCTGAACATCCAGGTCGCGAGGCTCAATCCGGCAATCCAGGAGAATTCTCTTTTCGCTGCCCGGGCTGCGTTCGCTCCGACCTTCTCCACCACTCTGGGGCAAAACAACTCCAGTCAGCAATCCACGAGTCAGCTGGATGGGGGCGCACAAACTTCAACGGACCGCTTGACCCTCAACACCTCCATTTCAAAGACTGTCCCTTGGTATGGGGGTCGACTGAGCGCCAATTTCAACAACAGCCGGACCGAGACCGACAACTCCTTCACGACGCGTAATCCATCGTTCCGCTCTTCCTTGAGTTTCGACTACACCCAGCCTCTTCTGAGCGGCTTCAAGATCGACAATCAGCGCAACGCCCTTAGAACTCAGGAAATCCAGCTGGAGATTACGGACGTCCAACTTGAGGGACAGGTCGAAAACCTCACCAATCAAGTGAGGGTGGCATACTGGGCTCTCCGGTCTTCCATCGAACAGATCGAAATTCAGACACGCAGTCTTGCGCAAGCGCAGGAACTGCTGGCCCAAAACCAGATTCGTGTATCCTTGGGAACCATGTCGGAGCTTCAGGTGGTCCAGGCAGAGGCTCAGGTGGCAAGCGCCGAGCAATCCCTACTGAACGCCGAGGTTCGGTGGAGGAATCAAGAACTGAACTTCAAGAGATTGCTCCTGGGCGGGGCTGACGATCCGCTCCTTTTTCAGACCCTCAATCCCACTTCTCTGCCGGTCTTGGAGGAAATGGCCGTCGACCTCGAGGCCGCCATTGACAGAGCCTTGGTCGAGCGTACCGACATCCGACAACAACGGCAGCAGCAAGCGATCTCGGAGATGAACCTGGAAGTGACCGCGGACAACCTCAAACCCAGCTTGAGCCTCTCTGCGGGCTATTCGGTTTCCGGGGTAGGTGGGGATCAATATCAAAGGGACCAACTAGGGGGCGATCCCGTTCTGATCAATCCCGGCGGTTATCAGGACGGCCTCCAGTCTATTTGGGATCGTGACAGCCCGCCTCCAGATGAGGCAAGTCGAGTTGGACCTTCTGAACCAGGAACTCAACATCGTGACCCAGGTCACCGACGCGGGCCTCACCGTGACCGACAGCTATCTCCAATGGCAAGCAGCGCAGCGGAGCCGGGAAGTGGCAGAGCGGAGTGCGGAGATCGAGCAGACCCGGTTCAACGTTGGCGCGTCCACCAACTACGAGGTCACGCAGAGCCAGGACGATCTCAGGATATCCCGTCTTTCAGAGCTCCAGGCCGTCATCAACTACATCAATGCCATCGCCGAGTTCGAGCGGGTGCAGAGGGTGGGTGGGTAAAGGCACCAGGCCCGCCAAACGGATCCGACAGAAAAGGGTCGCCCCACGGGGTGACCCCTTTCTCCTTCTGGATTGCCGGTGCCGGACCGATCAGCGCTTTTTGCCGGAGATGTACCCTCCCATACCGCCAGCGTCGAAGTCGCCCGTAAAGGTGTCTCCGTCGAAGACCACCGAAAAGAACACGGCCATGTCCCCAGTGTCCACGAGGAAGGTCATCTCATTGCCCTCAACGACAATGTCCGTCACGTCCCCGGGCCCCATCTCGCTGTCCACCGATCCTGTATAAGCACCGGCGGTCCCATTGATGGTCAGGGTGACACCGAACTCCTGCCCCTCCACTCCGACGAAACAGTCATACACACCCACCGGATCGAGTGGTGGCGGACCCGGCGGTTCGGGCGGAGGGCCGCCTGAACAGGCAGCGACGAACAGGGCAAGCGGGAATACGGCCATAAGGCTCTTCACGCGGTGCCTCCTGAGAATGGGGTCAAGACTCTCTGTGTCTCCGCTGAAGAATCTCTACCTTCAACGGACTCTCATGACAAGAGCTATAT
>JBDHMC010000094.1:0-10748 GCA_039656355.1 Gemmatimonadota bacterium
GAGAGCCGTCGACGACGCGCCACAGCACGTGGTTATTGGGCCCGGGAACACCCTTTTGTGTTCCACCGAGCCAGGCGTTGTCACCTTCGATGGTGAAGCAGCTAATCGTGCCGCTGCTCTTGCTCACACGGCGACCGCTGCTAATAGAAAACCTCTCGACCCGCCACTCACCCACTACAGTCCCATCCTCGTACTCCTTTGCGTCGAACCTGGCCCGCCGGTGCTGTAATGTACCGCCCGGGTACCGTTCTACAGTCATCCAGTAGTCGCCGCTGGCGGACGCTACGACAGTTCCGTCACCATTGCCGGGCTTGTCCGGCTTGCCGGGCTTGTCGGGCTTGTCAGCGAGCTGCAGGAGCTGAGGACCGTCCAGCGGCTCAGTGGGTCCCTCGTCCTGGCAGCCCACGGCCACGAACAGCGGTAATAGAATCAGAGCCATCCGCTTCATTATCGCCCCCTAAAGTTGCACGTAATGAGATTGCTTCACTCGTAAACAGTCATGCGGGGGAGCTCGATCCCAGATCGAAAACCGCATTTCCTTGGCGTACAGCAGAAGGTGGGCTGGTCTGGTTGTCCGAGGGGCAGGCATGCGGATGCCACGACCGGGGGAAAGGCCCGTCGAGCCACAGTCAAGTGCGCGTAGGCGGCGCATGCCCTATTAACTCCAGTGCCCTCAAAGTGGGTCAGACCAGACTCGTTGAGTCAGTACAGGCCGCTACAAAGGGGGCGACAAGAAAATGTTGGAAAACGTAGTTAAGAATCGGAGTTCGGGAGCCTATCCGCAAGGAAACACTTGTAGTCGATTTAGGAAGGCTTCTGCGACCTGGGTTATGGGTCCCTCGGCCACCCCATCTTTGAGGTGGCCGGTTCGCGATTCTGCAACCGCCGGAAACCGTGGGGTTGTTTCCACTAGCCCAACCGCCAGAGACAAACGAAAGAGCCCCGAGCAGCTTTGCCGCTCGGGGCCCTCCCTTAAGCGGGCGACCGGAATGAGCTGCGGGCGCGGGTTTCTCGGTCCTTAAAATGGCCTGGGATGCCATAGAGTGGACGGCCAAACGGGGTCTGCCACGGCGTCCTCGCTCGTCTCGGGGGAACGCTTGTCAGATTGTAGGCCAGCATTCGGGCCCCCTCGGCTCGAACCTGCGGTTCTCGTCCGGTCGGGGCACAATACGAACGCCCCCAAGCAGCGTCGCTGCCTGAGGGCGGTCGAAAAGCGGGCGACCGGACTCGAACCGGCGACCCTCAGCTTGGGAAGCTGATGCTCTACCAACTGAGCTACGCCCGCGGTATCCCAAAATCTATTCAGGGCCGGGCAGCCCCTCAAGGCTACCCGACCCTGAACTTTGTCCTGTTCCACCGACCTGAGGCCTTTGGATCGGCCTCGCTCGGCTTCTTATCTAGCCCACAACCTCATACTTGTAGCCGGTGACAACGTCAGAGGACGAGAAGTCTCCGACGAAATCCACCGATTCCTCTGGGGCTGGGAGTTGGATCCGGATGTCGGTCGTGCCCATCACCTCACCATCCGGTCCCCCAAAATGGAAGCGGAGCAGGAGGGTGCCACCTTGCTCGGCCGTGTTGTTCTTGAGCGCACCGACGATGCTGGCACCGCCGTCAGTCCTAACGTCGAGTTGAAGGCTCTCGATCTCGTAGCCGATAGCCTGGTATTCCCCGAACACGGCGTTGGCTTCTTCGTCCCGCTCCAGTTCCGAGTAGGCCCGGGTGAGAAAGATCCAGACATCTCCGTTTAAGGGGTCCAATGAGAGGAGTTCACGTGCGGCGGGAATGACAGCTTCCCAATCCTCAGAGCCGTCCTCAGCCTGGTCCGCAGCGGCGAAGTGGGTCTGAACCAGGTTCAACCGAGCGTCCCGGTTGAGCGGGTTCAGATCTGCAGCGGCCCGGAAAGCCTGGGCTGCCCTGGTGAACTCCCCGATGCGGTAGAGTCCCACTCCTGCGTTTGAGTAGTCGAACTCGGTGAGGCCAGGCCGGTTGAGGAGGTTCTCGTAAAGAACATCAACCGAATCGGCTTGTCCCATCTCGGTAAGGACGCTGGCGAGGCTCCCGATCAGCGATGCATTGTCGGGTTCGTCCGCCACCATTTCCCCAAATAGCGCAGCCGCTTCCTCGTACTGCTCCGCATATTGGAGAGCTTGCCCTAGGCCCAGTCTGGAGACCCCATATTGTTCCTCCCACGTCGCTGCCGAGGCCGTATCCATCATGGCCACCTCCCTCGTCTCCTCCAACATGCCCATGCTGCTCCGGAAGGCCTCGGCCGACTCGTCCATCCGACCCAAACGGGAATACAATGAGCCCAACTGAAGGAGAGCATCAGGGCGCTCAGAGTAGAGGCTATTGGCGGCTTCGAAGAACCCGACGGCGGTTTCCAGGTCTCCTTCGTTCATGGGAGTGATAGCCTCGTTGTAGGCATTCACCCAGCCCCTCTCCCGCCAGGGCCCCGTCTCCAGGATGTACCTGGGATGCAGGGTCTCGGCTCTCGTAAACAGAGAATCGGCGCCGAGGAACTCCCGAAGGTTCACGCTAGCGACGGCAGCCTGAAAATAGGACTTTGGATTCTCAGGATCAGCGGCGATGCCTTCACGGGCGGCCGCAAGGGCCTGCCGGTAGAGACCTTCTTTTTCCGCATCCTCGACGGCACTCATCGCCTGGTCCAAGAAGTTATCAGCTGTGCGGGTTTGGCTGTTGTCTCGCGGCCGGATTCCCTCGGCGAGAATCTGTCCCCCAGCCCCGGGAAGGGTGGGAGTGGCAGCTGGGCCGGGGGATGGAGCCCCACCTCCAGTGGCACAACCGGTGCCGGAGAGAAGAGCGGCGGTTGCAAGGATGAGTCCGAGTCGGGCGTTCATCCCAATTTCCTCCTCTTGAGTGGTCAAAAGGGGCCCGGCTAAAAGCCCGGAGCCCCTGGATTTTCACGGCGCAATAATCTAGAAGCCACCTCATGAGACGTCAAACCTACATCGCCTCTAAGTTTTACCTTTTTAGGTAGGTAAGGATCCGCAAAGCCAACCCTCGCCCGAAGCCTGGGATGCGGGCGATCTCCTCCGGGGATGCCTTCCGTATCGCCCGAACGGACCCGAAGTGGCTCAGGAGGTCCTTTTGACGCCCGGGACCCACGCCGGGGATCTCCTCCAACTGGCTCTGGAGTGTTCTCTTCGAGCGAAGCTTTCGGTTGTAGGTGATGGCGAACCGGTGGGCCTCATCTCGAATGCGTTGGAGGAGGTGGAGGGCCCGATCCCGCCTGGGAAGACTGAGGGCGTCGGAAGCCCCGGCCAGGAACACCTCCTCCTCCCTCTTGGCCAGCGCCACCACAGCCACCTGGGGGAGATCGAGTTGCCTCAGGGCCTCGAGAGCCGCATTCAGTTGGCCTTTTCCGCCATCGATGACGACGAGGTCGGGGAGTGGGGTCCCCTCGTCGCGGGCACGCCGGAAGAACCTCGAGACGGCTTCCGCCATGGAGCGGTAATCATCATTCCCCCATTTCCCCCGAATCTTCATGTGACGGTAGCCCGCCTTCTTGGGTGCGCCGTTTTCAAACGTCACGGCACTCCCGACAGTGTCGGATCCCTGAATGTGAGAGATGTCGAAGCATACCATGGTTCGGGGGACCACCTTTAGGTCAAGGCGGTCTTGGAGGTCGAAAAGGGCATCGTCGGCGCGATCTCCCATGTCCTCTGATACCGGTACACCATCCTCCAGTGCATTTCGGGCATTGGTCCCCGCCAGCTTTACCAGTCGGTGTCGCGGGCCCCGCTTCGGGACGACCAGTCGAACCTTCCTTCCAGCCCGCCCGGAGAGAACCTCTTCCAGAAGAGGCCTATCTTCGAAGTCCACGGGCAGGAGCACCTCCCGAGGGAGGTCCAGGGAGCCCTCTTCACCCCGGCCCAGGTAGTAGCGGCTTACGAAGGCCGAAAGCAGAGTCGAATCTTCTTCGACCGAAGCATCAGAAAAGCGTTGGGTCTCTCTTCCGAGAAGAAGTCCGCGGCGGATCCGGAGGGCGACCCCGGTAGCCATGTCACCGTCCCTTGCCAACGCAAGGACGTCCTGGTCTTCCCCTTGGACTTTATGAACCCGTTGCTCCCTGGCGATGGTTTCCAGCCCCCGACCGACATCCCTCAGCCGGGCTGCTTCTTCGAATCGGAGCTCCTGAGAAGCTTCCTTCATCCGCTCCCCTACCTCGTCCCTCAGCGACTCTGTCTCTCCATCCAGGATCCTGAGAATCTCCTGGATCATGCCTTCGTAGGATTCCTGGCTTTGGAGCCCGACGCAGGGGGCGAGACAGCGTCCGATGTGGTAGTCCAGGCACGGTCGGTCAGGTGCCTCCCTGGGCAGGTCATACCTGCACGATCGGACCCAGTAGAGGCGTTTTATCACCTCCAGGGCCTGCCTGAGGGGTCCCACCGAGGTAAAGGGTCCGAAGTACCGGCTTCCGTCATTGCGGACGTCACGAGTCACGAATACCCTGGGAAAGGTCTCCATGGTCGTGACCTTGATGTAGGGGTACTTCTTATCATCCCGGAGTTGAATGTTGAACCGGGGGTGATGCTCTTTGATGAGGTTCGCCTCCAGGATCAAAGCTTCCGCCTCAGATCCGACGACGATGGTCTCAAGAGATTCGACCCGGCGGACCAATTCTTTGGTCTTGATGGAGTGGGAGGCCTCCCTTCGGAAATAACTTCTGATGCGGGACCTCAGTGATTTGGCCTTCCCGATATACAAGATCTCCCCAGAGGTGTCCTTGAAGAGGTAGACCCCAGGGCTGGTCGGGAGTCTGCTCAAAACCTTGGAAGAGATTGGGCTAGATACTGCCATGGAGGCCTGGAGCTCAGCTGCCGGAGTGCGTTTTCCGTCGAATAGGCATCCCGACCCCAAGAAGGGATGCTGTCCACAGATAGGCTACCCCGAACGCTCCACCCGTTCCCAAGGCGGCCATGGGGTTAAGCCAGAACGATGTGTTCCCCAGCAAGTTTGGCAGGAGTCCAGGTTCCCCCGAAAAACCCAGAACCTCCTTGGCAGCGAATCCGGCGACCACCTCTACCAAGCCGGAAAGGAGGAACCTTGGTACCTTGCCTGCCTGGGGCCCATGGGGGCCCACGTGCCTGCTCAGGCGGCGGCGAAGCAGCCCGTATTCCGCCCAGGCACCCACCGCCGATCCAAAGGCCAATCCTGCGGCGCCCAGTCGATAATCCCCGACGCCGAAGCGGGCGTCCAGAGGAAACATCAGCGAAGCCCCCACCCCGACGGACAGGATGACACGAATCACGGCGATGACCGCCGGGGTCCGTGTATCACGAAGGGCATAGAAGGACGACGAGAGAGCCCGGCTCGATGCGGACGCCGGAAGCCCAAGGGCATAGGCTGCCAGGATCACATAGGTGGCGGTAGTGGTGTCGGGCCCGAACACCCCTCGTTGAAAGAGGGCAGCAATAAAAACCTCTCCCAGGACCAAGTACGCCAGGGCCGACGGGATCAGGAGAAACGCCAGGCGCTCCAAGGCCCCTCTGACCCGGGGGACAATGATCCCCTCGATTTCTCCCCTTTTCCGAGAAAGCTCAGGAAGCTCAGAGGCCGCGATGGCCATACCGAACAGGGAGATGGGCAGCATGTAAAGGGTTTGGGCGAATCCCAACATGGCCGGGGCACCAACAACCAGTATGTGGGCCAGGAACATGTCGAGCCAGCCGCTGAGGTTAACCACCCCGCGGGCCGCCACCACCGGGAGGAAGTTACGGATGGCTTCACGGACGCCAGCCACTCGTCTCCCCAGAGAAAGTCGAAACCCGGAGAGGAGGGGTAGTAGCCAAGGAGTCTGAACCAGGAGTTGGAGCACGCCGCCGGCCAAGGCGCCCCAGGCAAGGGCCACGATCAGGTCTGCGTCCCGGCCCATCCCAACCCCACCCAAATAGGTCCCGACCCCTACCATGGTCGTAATGAGGGCGAGGTTCCATGCCACTGGAGCCACGTAGGAAACAAAAAACCGGCGATGGCTGTTCAGGATCCCCAAGGCCCAGGCGGAGATTACCAGGACCGCAGTCATGGGGAAGAGAATCCTGACGATTGTGATAGCCAGATCCTGCATCCACGGCTCCCACTTCCAGAAGATCACCGGGATGATCGTGGGAGCCAACAGAATGCCGAGAAGGGCCAACCCGAAGGAAACCAAGGTGAGGATTCCCAGGCTAGCTCCGGCGAAGCGGCCCGCTTCCTCCTCCCTTCCCTCTTCCAGGAACTCGGCGTACACGGGGATGAAGGAGGCACTGAGGGTGCCCTCGCCGAGGAGGTTCTGGATGACGTTGGGTGTCCGGAGCGCCACGCGCCACACATCGGCCACAGCGGTGGCGCCGAAGTAGTTGGCGAAGACGACTTCTCTCAACAGTCCCGAGATCTTACTAAAGAAAATGCCCGCGCCAACCCAGAAGGCTGCGCGGGCACCCCGGCCGTCTCTCATACCGGTGTCAGCTGTCTTGGTCACCGGGCGGCAATGCTCCCGCCCCTCCAGGGCGTTCGTCCAGAAGTTGCTGTAAGAACTGGCTTTCTTCGTCCAACCTGCCCAGTTCCTGCGAAAGGCGCTCGACCTCCCCTTCCAGGTACCCGAGCCGCTCGCCCATCAAATCGTCGGGGTGCTCCAGGCTCCTGCGTTCCAGACGGGAAGCCAAGGCACGCCCCACCTGAGAGTCCAGGACGATCGCCAGGATCGGAATCAAGAGAGCCAGAAAGAGAATGATCTGCCACATGCCGCCAAACTATGAAGAATGAGTGCCAAGAGCCACATCGAACTCCCCCAAAAGATTCGGGATGAGTTTCGGACCGTACCTCGTAAGATAATAAAAAGCGTTGAAACTTCTTTCCTGAGGCTTACCCAAGGGGAAGAGATGCCGCTGGGCCTTCTCGAGCTGATCCAGGGCGATCTCGTTCTGTCGCTTCAGGGCCTGGAGGATCTTCCGCTCCGCATCATCAAAGGCGGCGAAGGCCGTATTTCGGGCATGGCTGACCGGCCCCTTGAGGGTAGAATCGATCTCCTGTACAGCTTTGGTTAGAGTTCCTGCGCCTTTGCCCAGGGCGCCTCTGATTTCGCCCAACGCCCGTTTCACCTCCGGGGGTACCTCCTCCAGGGCGATTTCAGCCGCCAGCTCATGGTGGGGTCGGGCGAGAGACTCAGGCGACCGATGGAACTTGGCCAGGACCTTCCCTATCTTCGCCTCGATCAGGGTGGCGGAGTGCCTCGGATGCACGATGGGCATTCTGATCCCGTGGGCCTGGAAAAACTCCCCCAACTGCCCGAAATACGACAGCTCCCCGGGTCCCGCCACATAGCTCACCGTTGGGAAGAGGCTGCTCTCCACAACCGGCCGCAGGAGTACATTTGGACTCAGAAGGCTGGGATCCTGGGAGGCCATGGACCGGACCTCCTCCAGCCCCATCCGGGTTCCTGCCCGGTTCAAGCGAACTCCTTCCCCGTCCCGGTAGAGACGATCCCGTCCCTCGGGTCCTTCCAAAAAGAGGTTTATGCCGTCTTTCAGGATGGGGACCTGGACGTGATACCCCTCAAGCTCCAGATGCGAGGCAACCCGGGATAGGAGGAGCTCGTGCTCCTCTGCGGATTCCAATTCCCGGAAAAGAAGGGGGAGAGAAGCGGCTTTCAGCTCCGGGTTCGCAGAGTCCACGAATGCGATCGGTAGCTCCTTCAGGAGCTCTGCCAATCAGGTCGAAGAAAGGAGGACTAAAATCGGTTTCCGGCAGGGTTTGCAGGAAGGCCTCCAGGGTGTCCGAGAGACCGTCCTGGAGGGGGATTCGATGAAGGGGCCGATTCGAGGGACCCTCCTGGGTGGGGATGCGAAGGGTCCGAAGTTCGTTTTGCACGTCCAGAATGTGTGTGTGATCCGCCTCGTCCCAATCATGGTCCTCGGATGCGATCCAGAAGAGTGCGAGAACGGGTCGCTGCAGGAGCGATTCCAGCTCCTGGGAAAGACGAATCGCTGTGAGGGCCTTATAGAGACTGTAAAGGGGACCAGTGAAGAGTCCGGGTTGCTGACCGGTGGTAACGAAGTACCCGCCCTCCTCCAGGAAAGGCTCCAGCCGGGCCGCAACCGGCTCGGAGGGAGCTTGGATCATGGAGAGGGCTCGAGCCCGGGCGTCCCAATGGAATCGCTGGTCCACCTCCCGGGTCTTGTCCAGGTACGCTTCAGGGTCCCTGAAGCCACTCCCGTAAAACCGACAGACGTGGGGTTCTCCTCGTAGATAGTCCTGTACGAGGGGCGCCCCCCCCGGCATTCCGGCCAAGATCTGGAGATTCAGTGATCGTTCCCTTTCCATTCTTCGGACAGGCTCCCAAGAGGCTGTCCCGGTTTTTGGGGATGATCCTAAGGCCCTTTGTGATAGGGCTCATTTCGGAGAATCGTCCCTGCTCGATAAAGCTGTTCCGCCAAGAGGAGCCTGGCGATCTCGTGGGGGATCGTCATGGCTGAGAGGGAAAGTTTATGGTCGGAGCGTTCCAAGATCGTTTTGCCAAGGCCGAACGCGCCACCGATGACGAACGTCACCTCCTGTACCGACCTGACCGCCTGTTCCTCCATGAACTGCGCCAGCTCTCTGGACCCCCAGGTCTTGCCATCTCTGGTTAGGGCTATCACCGCCCGTCTTCCTTCGGGGAGACGGGCCAGAAGGCGATCCTCCTCAGCCGTTCGGACCTGCTCCTCGTCGACCTTCCGTCCCTTGCCTACGCCGCCATCGACCTCAGAGACCTGAAAGCGCCAGTATCGAGAGATCCGATCCTCATAATCTGCGATTGCAGACCGAAGAGACCCTTTTGCTGCCTCCACACAAAGAAGGCGTACCCTCATCCCAACCCGGACCTGGCTCGAAGGATCCCTTCCACATGGGCCCAGAGTCGTGCTTCCCCTTCCTGAAACTCCACCTTCAGGTGAAGGACTCGGGCACCAGGAAGATCCTGTCTGAAGGCATGGAGTTTCACAGCATCTTTCTCGGTGGTGACCAGGGTCCTTCCTCTAAGTCGGGTTCGGATCTCCTGGACATCACCCCAACTGTAGTCATGGTGGTCCGGGAAGGAGAGGATCTCACCGGTCCGACCCGTGGCCTCGACGAGGGTGCCGGAGAATCCGTCAGGGTCCCCGATCCCACACACAGCCAAGTACTCCCCGTCAGGGCCCGTCGCTGACTCTCCATCCAGGTCCGTCCAGCCCTTGGGGACAAAGGACACCCTCACAGGGGATTCTCGAAGGAAAGGCTCCAGCCGCAGATCCATCTCCAGGGTGGAGTCGGTCTTCCCCTTCTGGGTGAGGATCACCACACCAGCCCTGGTAACGGCTGAAAGAGATTCCCTGAAAGGCCCCCTGGGGAGGAGACGAACTTTTCTGGGGGTGCTGGAGGCCACGAGTACAATGTCCAAATCCCGGGCCAATCGGCGGTGCTGAAAGCCGTCGTCCAAGACCACCACCGAGGCGCCCTTCTTTGCGGCCTTCCATGCGCCGTAGGCACGGTCTTCCTGAGCCATCACCAAGCAATCCGGGTTCCATCGCCGATGGAGGACCATCTCGTCTTGCCCGTATCCGTGGGCCACCAGAGCCGGTTTCTCCCCCCTCGACCTCAACTCCCGGACGAGCCAGGCGGAGAAAGGTGTCTTTCCGCTGCCTCCAACGGTGAGGTTCCCGACTGAGATTACAGGAATGGGAGCCCTTTGGAGGGGAAGGATTCCCCGATCGAAAAGCCGATTCCGAAAGCCGGATCCGGTCTTGAACCCTAACTCCAGGGGTAGCGTAAGCAGCCGGAGGGTCTTTCCAATCTTCCCTCCGCCCCCGCCCCACCAACCGACTACCCACTCCCGGAGCTTCACGGATCGGGGCCTCGGCACTCTGGCCAGGGGGATGCCACCACCCTCGGCGGGGCTACCAGTCGGGGTCGGACGATTACCCCTGGGCATGGAGATCCTCGCGGATTTGCGCCTCAGCCGGATTCAGTTCCAGGGTAAATCCCTTCAATTCCTCCTCCAGCTCCTGCGCGATCTTTTTCAGAGTCTCCTCCGAAGCGTCTCTGGGTACCCATCGAGGCGCTCCGTATCGAATCCGAAGAGACGAAAAGGGTTTCGGAATCATGAATCTATCCCAGCTGTTCAAATACCAAGCTCGATCGGCGCCTACGCCAATGGTGACCAACGGGAGGCCGGTGAGTTGAGCCGCCACCAGGGCACCCCATTTAAACTCGTGACGGGGACCTTTGGGTCCATCCGGCGTGAAACCCAGTACCTTTCCCTTCCGGGCGGCTCTCAGAACACTCTTCAGCCCTTTCACCCCGCCCCGTGTGCTGGATCCCCGTGCAGTTCCGAACCCGTGACGATGAATCACGCGTGTGATGTATTCCCCGTCTGAATGTTCACTCACCAGGACAACGATCCCCTCGTTTCGATGGTGGTGAACCAACGGAAGCATCTGACCATGCCAGAAAACAAAGATGAACGGTTTTCCCTGGCGGTGGAACTGTAGGAAATGTTCGGTGCCTTCCCGGTCACACCGTATGAAGGGGAAGTAGGATCCCAGGATCCCCCGGCCCAGGTGGCCCACCAGCTTGAAACGGAGCTCGGACCAGTCCATGCTAGGGAGCCTCTGCGCAAGTGGGGCGAGCCGCGTTACGGGCGCCACGGGGCCATATGGTAGGCGGGAGTTCGAAGGCATAGCCGTGCGCTACGGCGAGAACTCCCAACGAAGAGACCACGCTTCGCGCGG
>JBDHMC010000095.1:0-7711 GCA_039656355.1 Gemmatimonadota bacterium
TTTTGATCCCAAAACCCATGATTCCGCCTCTTTTTGTCCTTTTGTCCTAAACATCCGTTTTTGGTCCCAGGGTTGCACTCAATCCGGCGGTGGATGTCGTCCTCCTCTAAACGGAGAAGCGCGAAGAGCTTTGGCCGTCGAGATGTCCCTGAGAAACAAGATCATCCTGCTCTTCGGGGGGGTGGCCGTGGTCCCATTGTTGGCCATGGCCACATTTGGCTATTCGTACGCCCAGGGGCTCCTCAGAACGATGATAAGGGATCAACTAAATGAGACGGCCCGAACCGTAGCCCAGCAACTCGATCAAAGGTCCTTGGACATCGGACTGGCCCTGGACGCGGTGGTGGATTCCATCAATTGGGGGGAATCCAAAGCCGGTCTAAGCCAGGCCGGCAGTCTTCCGGCTCAGGAAGGTCCCGACACCCTCTCTGGGGACTCTCCTCTGGCCAGAGTTGCTTTCGTTCAGATCCGAAATGCTCTCGGGCCCATCCAGACCCTTAGGGGAGTGGTGCCGGACGAGTGGGTTCGGTGTCTCCCGGACGGCACCTCTCAAATCCTGGAGTTCTCCAGGGAGATCTCACTGGACGGAAGCGCAGCCACGGTCACCGCTGGATTTTGGGCTTCGGACCTGGTTTCAAGGGAAGGACGTGTTGGAAACCACCGGGTCCTGGTCCTCCATCACCTGAGGGGCACAGTCCTATATGCCGACCACTGTCCCACCCGAAGGGCCGGAGACCCGCTGGACCCCAAGGTCGGCCTGGGGGAGGCTTTGACTCTGTCCGAGGGGACAGGGCCCATCAGGTACGAGGAGGACGGAGAATCGAGGTTGGGTGTCCTCTTTCGTATGGCAGGATCGGAGTGGACCATCCTGGCCACTTCAGGTCCAACCCCTATGGCTGGGTCCCTCAACCGACTGGGAAGGGAGTATTGGCTATTCGTTCTTGGCTTAGGCATCTCCACGGCCCTGGCGTTTTTCGTTCTCCTGGGCCGGTTCACCAGGTCCTTCCGTGATCTCACTGGGGCCCCTGAGGAGATCGGGGCCCGGGAGATCGATCCTTGGCTTCCGGTCCCGACCGCTGGTGAGCTTGGGCAACCGCTTGTGACCTCCAAAGACCTTCCCCGAAAGCGGATTGTCACGGAACCGCCATCCGGAGGCGAGATGGCCGAGGAGCCTAAGCCACCGTCGCATTTGATGACACCGGAAGGGCTGGAGGCTGTTCTGGCCCTCGCCCCCCTGGATCCGGAGGAAGTGAATTGAAGGCTGTCCGGATCATGCGAATCACCAACCGGACCCGAAGCACTCTTGTGGGCGGGAAGGTGACTCTGGCCTCAACCTGGTTGGCTTGCTTAAGGGGCTACGTAGGCCGTCCGGAACCGAGGCCAGGAGGGGGGATTCTTCTCCTGGGATGCAACTCCATTCGGACGTTTTGGATGTCCTTTGACCTTGATGTGCTCTTTCTGGACGACAAGGGGAGAGTCCTGGATGTCATCCGGTCCCTCCGGCCCTGGAGACGGACGAAGAGGGTTCAGGGTGCGCGGTATGTGCTGGGGATACCCGTGGGCACGGTGGATGCCTCCGACACCCGAGTGGGAGATGAACTTACGTGGCGAGACTCCGTCCCCTACTCGATCACCGTTCTCTCCAATCAGGGGAACGGTTCTTCTTCCTCCCAGGGCGAGAGCGTATCGGCGGGCTAGTCCAGATGTTCAGGATCTAGGAGCTTGGAACGCAGGACAGCTTTTCTTGGATAATGAGGGTAGTTCCGGGATCCCCAGTCCCTCCAGGATCCATCGAAAAACCGAGCTTCGTAACCCAGCATTCTGGCGATCATGTAGGTCACGCTGGCCCTGAGGCCCACCTGGCAGTAGGTCACTACCGTATCTTCTGGATCTGCTCCGGCGGCGACAAAGAGATCGGCCAGTTCACCCTCGGGGAGGAACACAGGTCGTTCCCGGGACTCCACCAGTTTTTCCCAATAGAGCTGGCGGGCGCTGGGAATATGCCCGGGGTTGACCCTGCCTCCCAACCCCCCGTCTGCTCCGGAGTACTCGTCGTCGGGGCGGGCATCCACCAGGGATAGGTTGTCATGGCCCAGACGGACCAGGATCCAGTCTGCGGTAACGAGCCTCTCAGGATCAGGTTGGAGGGTGAGACGGCCCCGGGGGGTTCTCGGTGTCTCTGTGGTAAGGACCCGCCCCTCTTCTCTCCAAACCTGGATGCCGCCGTCGAGGAAGAGGGGCTCTGAGCCTCCCGCTCCGGCGACGTCCACGGTCATCCAGAGGCGGGCGGCATGCATGGGGTTGCTCCCGTAAACCACCACTGTACTTCCGCTCGATACACCCGCCTCCTCTAGGGTTTCTCGAATCTCGGCGAACTGTCTGAGCTCTACGCCGACCCCTGTCTCACCCTCCCATGCGATCCGATCCAAGAGAACCAGCCGAGCCCCAGGGATATGTCCCGCCTCATAGTCGCTCCCGTCGCTGCTGGCGTGGAGAATCACCAGATCCTGACGGCTGAGGTTGTTCTCCAGCCAATCGGCGGAGACGAGTAATCTGGCTTGCTGAGCCTGGGCTGGGGACGCCAGCACGGTGCAGAGGGCGATGAGCGGGCCAAGACGGAGCATGGGGACCATCCGAAATCCTGGGGAAGGCTACTGGGAGACATTCGAGGGGCAACTTCCTATCTCCTGCGACTGGGCCCGGAAAGTGTAGGGCGTACCTTCCGGACCCTTCCATCAAATATATCCCCTCTTCAAAATCCTTCCCAGGTTTTTTCTTTTCTCTGGGAAACGAATGTTTATTTCCAGTCCAGAACCAGACTCTCGATGAAGAACTCCATCATCCGGTCTCGGTTCAGTCCGGCGTGCCCCCGATCGGGACCGAGCTGGAGTTGGAAGTGTTTTCCTGCCTCCTGAAGTGCCGCGATGAGTTGGAGCGTGTTGGAGGGATGCACATTGTTGTCAGCGGTCCCGAAGAAGAGCATGAGGTCACCCTCCAGCTTGTCTGCGTAGAGCATCGCTGATCCAGCGTCGTAGCCCTCCTGGTTTTCCTGCGGAATCCACATGTACCTCTCGGTGTAGATGGAATCGTAGTTCCGCCAATCGGTGACGGCGGATGAAGCGGAGGCAGCTCGAAAGACATCCGGGTTCCGTAGGAGGCCCATAGCCGAGGAAGTACCGCCGTATGAGGTGCCAAAGATCCCCGCTCGGCCCCTGGCCACATACGGTCGATCCCAGAGGGCCCGAATGCCTGCGGCCTGATCGTCGATTTCAAGCGTGCTGAGTTTCATGTAGATGACGTCGAGAGCCCGCTTGCCTCGTCCCGAGGCGCTCCGGGAGTCCATGCTCACCACCAAGAATCCATACTCGGTGAGAGCATTGGGGAGTGTGAAGGTCTCCCGTGCCCCGTTGGAGCCGGGGCCAGCGTAAACGCTGACCAGAACCGGGTATTCCTTAGTTGGATCGAAGTTCGATGGCTTATGGAGCATGCCGTGGAGCTGAGTTACTCCGTCGGCGGCAGGGAAGGTGAACATCTCCACCTTCTGCAGCCCCAGTTCTTCGAATTGAGCCAAGTCGCTGGTGGCCAGCTCCGCCACCAAGGAGCCTTGGGAATCAAGGAGCTTGGTGAATGGGGGAATGTCATGGGTCTGGGCAACGTCTACGAAGTGGCTCCCATCGGGAGAGAGGGTGACGGAATGGTTGTAGGCCGGATCGGTCAGCCGCTGGTCCCCGGTGCCGTCCAGGCCGACCCGATGCAGCTGCATCTTCATGTGGTTGTCCCCGTCCCGAGCCATGTAGTAGACCACCCCTGCCCCCTCATCGACCCGAAGGATGTTGCCCACCTCGAAATCGTGATCGGTAACGGTGGCCAGTAGTTCCCCACTGAAGTCGTACAGGTAGATGTTCCGGAACCCCGTCCTCTCCGAGATCCAGAGGAAGCGCTCACCGTCTTCCAGGTACTGCCTCGGAGGGTGGTTCATGACCCAACTGTCAGGCCATTCCTCCCGGACGATTACCCGACAACCCCCGGTGGATGGGTTACAGGCCACGAACTCGTTGATATTCTGCCGACGGTTGGTCCGCTGAAAAGTCAGCTCGCTTCCGTTGGGCGACCACTCAACGCGATATACGTAGTGTCCAACTACGTCGTTTGTGAAAGGCATGCCATCCCGAGCGTCGATCTCCGTAGAGGTTCCAGTGGCCAGGTCGTACACAAAGAGGGTCACTACAGGATTGGGCGCCCCGGCCTTTGGGTAGGCCTCGATGTCCAGGCTGCTTTGGATCTGGGTCTGATCCATCTGGAGGTAGTAGTCCATGACCGGTCCCTCATCAAACCCGTAATAAGCCAGCTTGGATCCGTCAGGGGACCACCACATGGCCGTGTTCTGGTTCAGTTCTTCGCCATACACCCAGCTGCCGGTACCGTACTTGGTTCGGGCCTCCAGGTCTCCTTCGGTTGTGATAGCCATTTCTCCGGTCCCATCCGGAGCGCTGATAAAGAGGTTTCGGTCCCGGTAAAAAGCCCGGAAGGTACTATCGGGAGACATTGCGGAGTCGTACTGTCGGCCCCTCGCAGGTCGATTACCCATCCTGGGTCGACCTTGGCTTGCCGAATCCTCCACGGCGACCGTTTCAACTGCTCCAGTAGATACGTCATACTCGAAGCGCTGTCCGCTCTGGGTGTACTGGAAGGTCCTTCCATCCTCGGCCCAGGTGACGGATAGGGCGCCCGAGGTCATCGCCCCCCGGATCTGGGGTGAGATCTCCTGATATCGGTCGTAACCCGGCATGGTTGGCAGCCGGTCCTGTGCAAGGAGATGACCGGAGGTCGGGTGAGCGACGCCCACCAACACCAAGAACAGGGGAAAGAAAGCTCGAAAGCGCATGTTCATGATCTCCACCTAATCGAGGGGATCCTCACCGACGAAAGAACCGGCGAAGGATAGGCATGGAAGAAAGGGTTCTGCAACCGGTCATCTCACTGAGAGGCGAGCCACACGGCCATTCGGCCCCGCCGCCCAACCCACGGAGCCGGCGAAGGCCACGGCGTTGTAAGGCTCATCATCGAAAGTCTCCCAGCTTCGCCCCTGATTCATAGAAAAGCTGGATCCCGGTGTCCCGACGGAAACCCACATGGACCACAGGAGATCTTCTCGCCACGCGACGCTGGAGCGAAAACTCACACCGTGGGGCTCGGGGGCCGGCTCCCAGCTCTTCCCGCCATCGGTGGATAGGGCGACGGTCCCAGCGGTTTCGTCAGGGTTTTGGTAGTCGCCGCCAACCACAATCGCGGAATAAAGATCTCGGAAGGCTATGGAGAAGATTCCTGAGGAGGCATTTCCAGCCGCCATGGGAGAGGTGATCACGTCCCAGCTTCTCCCTCGATCAGGGGTCCGGAAAACTCGGGCTACGGGACCACCCGATACCACGGCCAGCCCACTATCGCCGAAGGTCGTGATGTTCGTTCCGCTGGCTGCGAAGCCGTATTCCCCTTCCAACACCTCAGGAAGCTGCTCACTGGTCAGCCTCCCCCAACTTTCCCCACCGTCGGTAGTGGCCAAAAGGAAGAGGGTTCCGTCGACGGGGTCACCCACGACCATACCGTTCTCATCGTTCCAGAACGCCATGCCGTTGAAGAACCCGGACTCCAGTGGATTGGTGTGTTGTAAGGTCCAGCTTTCCCCCCAGTCCGCGGTTTTGTAGATCCGGGAAAGGGGTCCAGCTCCGGCACTCATCAGGTAAGCTGTTCCGTCCGGAAATGCCTCGACGTCTCTGAAATCCAATCCGTCGGCGCCGGCTACGGATCCAACCACCCAGGTCATTCCCCCGTCCCGGGTAAAGGCGAAACCACCCGCTGTTCCGCTGATCCAAGCCGTTTGGGTGTCTACCGCCGAAAGTCCTCGAAGGGAGGATCGGAGATTGGTCTCTACTGGATCCCACGATACGGAGGGCTTTTGGTCCAAGCAGCCCATTGGGGAGGTGATCAGAAAAAAGAGCAGGAAAAAGCGGAGTCTGTTCATACCGTTGTCACCACTTCCATCACGTCGGTCAGGAACCACCAAGCCCCCACGGCCAGGATGGCCCCGGGGATGACCCAACGAATCCAGTGGTAAAGGAATACCTGCCTCTTTCCAGGGGGTCCTCCATCGAGGTCCACCCCAAACTCTCGCAGAACCGCACCTCTTTTCATCCCCCAACCCACTGCCAGAACCGCAGCCAGGACTCCTGCGGTTTGGGCGCCAGAGCCGAAGGCCAGATCCCAGGGCACGAAGACCCTCATGTTGACCATGGGTGGGAGGGCAAAGAGGAACACCAACCCAGCCATGGTCCACGTTGCGCCCTTTCGGCTCAGGCGAGTGTTGTCGGTGAGGCCCGCGACCAGGACCTCAAACGCTGCGACTCCAGAGAGGAATGCCGCTCCTGCCAGGGCGACGAAGAAGACCGTTCCAAAGACCCAGCCTCCGGGGATCTGGGCAAAAACCAGCGGAAGGGTTTCGAAAATCAAACCTGGTCCGCTCCCGGGCTCCATGCCCAGGGCCATGACGGCTGGAAAGATGGCCAATCCCGCAAGAAGGCCCGCTAATGTGTCCCCACCAACCGTCCAGAGGGCGGTCTTTCCCAACGCGTCATTCCGGTTCAGGTAGGAGCCGTAGACCACCATGAACGTCCCCCCCAAAGCCAGTGAGAAGATGACCTGGCCCAGGGCAGCCATGGCCACGGTGGGAGTGAGGTCCGACGGCTGGAACTTGAGGATATACCACTCTAATCCGGCGCCGGCTCCGGGTAGGGTGAGGGACCGGGCGATGATCAGGAGGAGGCTCAGGAACAGGAGTGGGGTCAGGATGGTGCTGGCTTTCTCAATCCCGGAGCGAAGGCCCCGAACCAGGACCACCACCGCCGCCATGATCACCAGGCTGGTCAGGAGAAGCTGGAGAAGGAAGGACCGAAGACGGAACCCCTCGTCCGGGGGAAGGATGTCGGCCCCGGCGAGGGGAGCGCCCAATGGCGCCAGGACTCCCGCAATCCCGTGAAAGACCACCCAGCCGATGGCGTTTGTGTAATAGGCGGTGGCCGCCGTCACGGTGCCAAAGAACACCCAGCCCAAGACCTGACCTCCAGGGAGGCCGGCCCGGTGGAAGGCGCCGACGGTGCCGCGTTGGGTATGCCGTCCCAGGGTCCACTCGGCCATGAGGGCAGGGATGCCGATAAATAGAGCGAACACCAGGTAGAGGAGGACGAAAGCGGCACCTCCGAAGCGCCCAACCATGTAGGGGAATCGCCATACATTACCCAGGCCGACCGCGACTCCCACCATGGTGGCCAGGAGAGTCAGTCGGGACGAAAAAGTCTCCCGACTCACGGACGATGCCTCATTTGACCAGCTTCCCAATGGCTTTCAACAGCGCCTCAACGTCTTCCTCTGCGGGTGTCATGGGCATCAACGGATCCGGGAAAGGATTCAACAGGGGCTGTGGTTCAGGCCATTTCGCTTCGTAGAACCTCTGCAAGGGCGTCCAAGGCCACCTCCACGTCCTGGAGTGTGGAATAGAAGTGAGGGGCGAGGCGAATCGCTGGACCCCGGGCTGAAGCCAGGATTCCACGGTCTCGGAGTTTGCTCTCGACGTCGTGGGAGTCACCGGGGATCAAGAAGGCTGTCGTAGGGGCCTTCCGGGTCGAATCCTCGGTTCCCAGAATTTGAAACCCTCGAGCCC
>JBDHMC010000096.1:0-7684 GCA_039656355.1 Gemmatimonadota bacterium
CCTTCGTTATCGTCCAGAAGCTTCCTGAAGAAGTGCTCCACTTCCACATCGTAGTGGGTACGGCCCACACACAAACCCGCCGCATTCTCTACTGCGGTCCGGGTCCGAGGGTTCAGCCGTGCGATGAGGGATCGCATATCCGGGTTCATAGGTTCGTTCCCATCAAAGAGTGAAAGTCGTTTCGTCCGCATCTCGGTCGAATGGATGCGTGCGGATCCATGTGCACAAACCGAGAGGAGCGGCTTGACCGTCGTCTCCGCCGAGGACCACCGGCGGGACGTCTTCTTTCTTCAGCACCAACTGAGCTTCGAAATCGAACTGGTCGTCACCGAAAAACGAGGTGATGGCCTTCAGCGTTCTATGTGCCCGGCCGCCAGGAAGAAACTCCTCGTACTTCTCCCTCGGAAGCGGACCGATCCGTAATCGAACCCGGGCCTGGGGATCCCAGATTTCATCTCCAACCACCGTATGCTCACCCAGGCGAGGGGACCCTTCATCCACGTCATCGTCCAACCGGCACTGGGAGTCCTCAGTAAGAGGGTACCAGCTGCCGATGAATTGTTGGACCTCCACGGAAACCTGCAGATAGTCCCCGATGATCCGCTGCAGCGAGGCGGCGTTTCGCTGCTGAAGCCCAAGAAGACCCGCATAAAACAAGAGGTCTTCGTCTGGGAGCCCGACCCTCCCCCTCAGGGTGGCGTTCCCTAGCCCGATCAAATCCAGGAGTCGCGCGGAGACGGGATCTTCTTCTCCCCGTTCGAAGCGGACAAAAAACCGACTCTTCTCCCATGCCCGATAAAAGAGGGAGACGAGACGATGCTGGAACATGTCCAGGAAGTCTCTAAGGGCGGTCTTGCCGGATCGTGCCTGTTCCCGGGTCCGTCGGGAGTAGTGGAGGGGCAGGACTCCCGAGTGCCCCACCAGCCCCATGAAGTTGACTTCCATCCGGGCCTGGCCCTCTGGATCCATCTCCAGCTCCTGGACCTCCCCTGCAGGAAACCCAAGGGAGGGGTTGCTGCTGAACCGGACCGCCTCCTCGGGCGGAAGGGCAAACGTGCCCACGTCCTCTCGGTCGGGGGCTAATAAGTGGAGGAGCCGAACCGCCTGGAAGAAGTCGAACGAGTGGGCATCGCTTCGGAGTTCTTCGACCAGGTCGTCAGATCCTAGAGGAGCGGTTTCTGGCCTGCCCTGGGATGCCATTCTCTTAGCGTATACGTCTTCTGTTTCGACCGGACCTTCGCCACCAGCTTCGAAAAGCTGTTCATGGATGAGTACAGTCCGAGGAAACGTTCAAGGACACTGGCGAGGAGGTAGGCCCCCCCACCGGGATAGAGACTCCCATCAAACTCGATTGTGACTTTTCGACCCCGGGCAAAGCTGAGCCCGTGTTCCCCCCTGACCCTGGCGTACAAAGGCTCACTCTCCACCCGGGAAATCCCGCTGATGTGTTTCTCACCAATCTCATGGTCCCCGAAATTGTAGAGGCGTAAGAGCTCTCGAATCGCGTCCCCACCACCGTCCACCAGGGAGAGGTAGTTCAGGGATAACTGAGACACGATCCGCCAGAAGGTGGAGCTTCCAAGCGGGGGCTGAATGGGCGCCGTCGGGTGCATGAGAGACACGATCCGCTTCAGGGCTGATCCCTCACCCTCTTCGGCGTGGAAATCCCCTGCCGTTCCAATGGGAAGCTTGGTGGGGAGGGTGCCGTTGAAGCAGGTCAATCCAGCAGTGACGGACGGGAAATTGGGCTGAATGGTGTCCCCTGCCGGATCAACGAAGGCAACACTCATGTCCGTCGCGCCGTCCTCCAACCAGTTGCTGGGGAATCGGCGAAAATGCCAGAAGGCCGGGGCGCCCCCCTTGGATTCCCGACTCCGATAGGAGAAGAACGGCTCCAAGGGGACCCTCTTGGGAGTCCCACCCACTACCGCCTCCATGCGATCGATGGAGAAAACCTCCGGGGAGAACTCCTTCGTTGCCCCTTTTGCCCGGACCAGGTACTCCGTGCGCCTCTGGCTGACCCTTATGGGCTCGGACTCGGTCTTGAAGAGGTTCACCACAGGGGTGCATCCCAAACGAACCGTGTCGCTGGTGACACCCCTTTCAAGAGCCTCCTGCCGATCAGAGCCGGGAAACGGCCGAAGTAGAAAGAGGACTTCCGCGTTGGGGCCCCAGTCTGCCGTGGTCACCGCCTCCAGGCCGGTCAGATCGAAGAAAAGAAATTTCTGCGGGAAGGCGAAGTACTCCTGGATGATTCGGTACCCCAGGAAGGCCGACCGGGAAAGAGGGAGGATTCCGTCTCCCTCTTCCATGCCCACTGGAACCAAAGCTGATCCCGGAAGCACCACCGGGGCCCGATCGGGATTGCTCGGATCCCGGATCAGAATTTCCTGACAGTTGTTGTCCAGGAGCTCGAAGATGGTCGTGGTCAGAGGAAGGTCACCGTCCAGGAAAAACCTGATGCGGCCCATCTCCAACTCACCGAACCGGAGCCCTCCCTGACACTCGAGGCCGACGGAAAGAACTGCCGCCACCTCTTTCTCCCGTCTCCCGAGGTCAAGGCCATGGGGAGACCGCCACTTTGCTTTCCCAACACCGACAGGCCAAAGAGTGACCGGATAGCAGGTCTGGAACCGACACCGGACGCCGCTTCCCTTGGCGGGAGGAGACACGAGGCTCTGCCCCGCCTCCACCGTCAGACCCGAGGTATGCCCTTGATCCGGATCCACCTCCATCTGCACCACGGACATGGAGGGAATGGGCCGGAGGTATTGGGGGTAGACTACATTCAGGAGAGTCTGGGAAACCTCCGAAAAGTCTTCGTCCATACGGCGGTGGATGCGAGCCGCAAGAAACGCGAACCCCTCGAGAAGCCGTTCGACATGGGGATCCGCCCACTGCCCGGCCTCCATCTTCAGACCCGCGGCGACCTCCCCATGCTGCTCGGCAAACTCCTTTCCCAACTCTCGGAGATACCGAAGCTCCTGCTCGTAGTAATCCTTCAGTCCCTCTTCACGCATGGGAGTCGCTGCTCACTTCGAAGCGCTTGCTGGCGACATCCAGCACGGTGTCGAACTCCACCCGCTCCGGGTCTGGATCCGTCCGAAGGGTTGCCTCAACCCGGAAGCGAACGGTTCGTCGTAGTCGCTGGTCTTTCTCCGTTTCCTCCCCCGCCAGTGGGTCTACCACCTCCACATCGGTGAGACGGGGCTCGAACTGCTCGATGGCCTCCTTGATGAGTCTTCTGATCTCGTCGGGGGTCCGGGAAGAGTCGGCACCCAGATTTGAAAAATCCAACAGCCCAAAATTGTAGAGGGATTTCTCGACATGCTCATGGGGAGGGCCGGCTGGGTCGGAAACCTGCCGGGTGTTGAGAAGGTTTTCCAGGTCCCTAAGTACGTTCTCCTCCAACACCCGGACCGACTCCTCCCAGGTCCGGGCAGGCCTTCCCTTCCCTCCACCTCCCGTGACAACCAGGTCCGCTCCGGTGAGGCGATCGAGGACCGACTGTTTGACGAGATCCTCAGCCATCGGCCTAGTTCTCCCACCCCGAGTCGGACGACTCCGTCTCAGGTGCCTGCGTGGGGGCTGATGGGGCTCGGTTCACCTCCATGGCCAGAACCGGATCCAGCTTTGCCAGCCGGGGGTAGACCTCGTCTCTTCGATGGTCTTCTCCCGGTCCCAGGCACCGGATAAAGAGGCCCATGGGTTTTGAAACGATTTCCGCAGGCTCCCATCTTTCGAGATTATGCTCCTCGATGAGGCGCAGGAGCTCGTCCAGGATGGGGCGGGCCACCACCGCCATGTCATGGTCCACCATGATTCCAGCAGCCTCGGACTTGGTGACGAAACGGGCTCGGAGGCTTCGCTCGTGCTCGGCCCGATCCATAAGGAGATCGATGGCTCCGTGGGTGTCCCCGGCCTGGGCCATTGCTGCGGCCCGATCGTACCCCGCCTCCCGAATGATCCGACCAGCCTTCTTGGCCTGGCCTTCCTCGGCGTCGACATCCCCGGTGCCGGGGTCCGGGAGGAGGTCCTCCTCCTTCAGCCAGGCCAGGGTGTCCCGGGAGGCGGTGGGGGAATCATCCATTAGAGTGGCGTCTATCAGGCTCGGAAGGTCCTCCAGGAGGGAGCGCAGGGAGCTTCGGATGGCCTTCACCACCAGTTGGAATCCCGAGCCCAGTCTCTCCGCGGCCAGCACCGCGTACCGCTGGAGGTCGAGCCACCCTCTGCCCGCCGGGGTCGCCATGATCTCCTCTACAGCATTCAGGAGTTCTTCGTGTTTCTTGTCTAGGAACAGGCTCTTCAGGTGGGTCCTCTGGGCTGTCGTCGGGGGCTCCAACCACCGAGGATCCACGTGTGTCCCTCCGGCACGAACCTCTCCCCAGCGAAGGCCCCGAATGAGGAGGTAGGCCGAGGGGTCACCGGGGTTCTCCTGCCTCATGACCCCTGCTGCCACGGCCACGAGAGAGGCCGCCTCCTCTTTCGTTTTTGGCACGGCGGAGACGGGAGCGGGGCTGGAAGAAGCCGGGGACCGTTCCACCCCATCCGAATTCGAGTCCATCTCACCCACCTCCGGCTCTGGGGCGACAGGCTTCGGGGGAGCCGGTTTACGGCCCAGAAGATCCTCAGCAGCAGAGGTCACTCTCTTGAGGGCGTCGGCAAGAGAAGCATAGCGAGGGGGCTTCTCGTCGGCCTCCTTGAACTTATCCTTCCCGAAATCGTCCAGGAGGGCCACGTTTTCATTGCACCGGGCCAAAGAAGTGGCGAGAGCATCGTACCATTCCCAGGATGTCTGCACAAAAGCCGATTCGAAGTTCTCCTCCGTACCCTCGTCGGAGTCTCCGTCCTCACCATTACCCACCGCCGACACCCACTCCTTGTAGTCCCTATGGGCGTGGCCTGACTCTGTCAGAGGCTGAAGGAAAAGGGCATAGGAGAGATCGTCGGACCCGAACCAATCGAGAATGGGAGCACGACTCGAAATCCCCGGGTGCATTCCGTCCCAGTATTCCCTCAGTAGACCGAGAATGACTTCCAGACCGTCTGCCAAACCCTTGAAGCCCTCAACCCGTAGGAGGGAGGCGGAAAGGAATACCGCCACCTTGAGATCCTTGGATTGGGACCGGAGGAAATCGGACGAGAGCTCCACCACTTCATCGAAGCCTTCATCCGGCTCTAAACCCTCCGCAGTAGGTGAGCTTGCGGAGGGCTGATCGGCTTCAAGAAAAGCTCTTTCGACCTCGGCGAACTCGTTGCTGCTCCGCAGGTCTGGGCCGGCGGGGACCTCACCCTCGATGGGGGAGAGCAACTCCTCGAGAAGGGACATGGTCGACTTTGTTGAGCCCCGGCCGGATCAGCGGCCGGGAACGTTGACGAGGAGCTCACGCACCTCCAGGAGGGGGAATTCTTCGTCGTCAACGAGAAGGAGCTTCTGACCTACCGGGGCCTCTTCCCCTGACTCCAAATCAATCCAGTCGGTCCGACGCCCGAGACGCACCGTCTCGTCCGGGTGTTGCCAGGCCAACGGTGTCATGACAGGAAGGAGGGCTTCTCCTGCATATCCTTCCAGGGCATCGGTCGTCTCGATCTGGACCGGGGCCCAGAACAAATCCCGGAGGCGTTTTGGAGGCTCCATTGAGAGTGTGGCCAGATGCTCCAGGGGCATCCAGGTGTAGCGGCCCCCGACAATGATCTCCAACCGGGGGCCAAGGCGGGGATCGCCGTCGCGGAGATCCGTGAACGGTTTCCCATTCAGGGTTCCCCGCACAGGTGAAGGGGAGCTGCCCGAATCAGGCAGCTCCCCGCTCTGAAACATTTCGTGTCGATTCTCTTCCGCGACAAGCGCCTCCTGGTACCAGGCAGCGCTGAGGTTCAACTCGGAATCGGCCGCGCTGATGGCGTCGAGTTGCCTCCGGGCCCGCTCAAAGGCGCCCGAAAAGCAAAGCAACTCGAAAAGAAAGGTCCGACTTCCCACATCGGTGGGGTCCGCCCGCAACACCTGATTAAGAGCCTCGATGGCCTCCGACAAACGGCCCTCTCGGTAGAGCGCGTCAGCGTTCACGGCTTTCTCCAGCCCGGGTCCGAAGAGGAAGGGTCAGGGTGTGTTTTCTTCGACATTCCAGGAGCCGACCTCATTCCCCGCGGAGGTGCCATCGGGGTTCTGCGGCTGGTAGGTAATTGTCACCTTCCCGAAAGCGAAGGTAACGTTCTCCGTGAGACGATCCTCTCCTCCGCTCCCCCCGGTCGAAACCGACGTCGGGAACATCTTGTCGAACTTCAATTCCAGATACTTGAGCGGTTTACCTCCCCCAGCCTTATAGACGGACAGCGTGCCTTTTGGGAAGTGCGCTCCGGAGCACATGGCCTGAAATAGGCCGGGGCTGGATTTGTCGACCCACTTGGTGAATGAGATATCCTGCAGGCTGGCCCTGCCGGCTCCGCCACCGCCGCCAGCGGCGACACTGGAGGAGTTCGATCCTCCAAAACTCCAGGAAAGGACCTCGATCTCATCCTTGTGCTCATCCCGCTGCGTTTCTCCCTTCACCCCTTCGATCAACAGGTACATATCCGTGGCCATTCTTACCTCCTAAAACGTGAAGTAAACCGCGTTGCGTCGAATCCTTGAGTTTCTTTTTCCCTGACCCTACTCCACGGGAGCCGGCACGTCCGCAACCAGCCGCATGGAAAAGTCCACCGCGTCGAGCTGGAAGTGGGGCCTTAGAAAGGCCACAGCCTGATAGTTTCCCGGTTTTCTGGCATTTTCCACAATATCGATTCGGGCCTCACTCAGTGGTTTCTTGGCTTTCTCCTCCTCCGAGGCCCCCTCCGACAGGAGGACGTACCCGGCGATCCAATTGTTCAGCATGTCGCTCAGCTCCTTCTTGGTCTTATAGGAGCCTATGTAGTCACGCATCATGGTCTTCAGGTAGTGAGCGAACCTGGATGCAGCAAACAGGTACGGAAGCTGAGCTGCGAGGGCTGCGTTGGCAGTGGCCGAGTCCCCGGAAGCACCTTCGTATTCTTTTGGCTTCTGAGTGGATTGGACACTGAAGAAGACCGCGTTGGCCGTGTTCTTCTCATTCGCAAGAGATGCGAACCCAAGTTTGGCCAACTCGAATTCCTGATCGTCGGGGATCAGGGTTTCCGTGGGGCACTTCATGGCGATGTCGCCCTCGTCGGTATGGAACGTGTGGGTCGGCAAACCCTCCACCTTCCCTCCGGAGGTCACCCCACGGATACGGGCACACCAACCGCTCTGGGCGAAGGCCTTGTTGATAGAAGCACCCAAACCCCACGCAGCATTGGACCACAGGTACTTGTCATGGTCTTTCCCAGTGACGTTCTCAGTAAAGTCAAAAGCCTTTACCGGTACCGTGTCTCGGCCGTAGGGCTCACGGATCAGCATCCGGGGAGCGGTCAGCGCCACGTAGCGGGAGTCCTCCGTTTCCCGGAATGCATTCCATTGGGCGTATTCCGTCGATTCGAAGGCACTCTCCAGCTCATAGACGTTGCTGAGCTCGGTAAAGCTCTCGAACCCAAACATGTTGGGATCGGTCCCCGAGATGAACGGAGCATGGGCCGTCGCAGCGAGCTGGGAGATCCGGGTCAGGAGTTTCATGTCCTGCCCGCTTTTGCCAAACTCAAAATCTCCCAGGAGGGCCCCGTAGGGAGTACCACCGAA
>JBDHMC010000097.1:0-7541 GCA_039656355.1 Gemmatimonadota bacterium
GGCCGGAGGCAGGAAGCCGAGGCAGCCTTCCGGAGAGCGGTGGAAGGCGATGCAACCGACCGCCATGTGGCACGCCTGAACCTTGCCGTTCTGATGTGGGATCGGGGAGATCGGGATGAGGCCTTGGCGCTGTTCGATTCCTTCATCGATCTCTACAACGGCTCCCGAAATCGGCTGACGGCGGAAGAGTTGATGGCAGTAGGGACCGCCGTCCGATATCTGGGTGTCACTAATCCTTCACTCTACCAAGATGCCCTGTTGGCATTCGACGATGCCGCCGAGAGGGATCCGGACGATCCTCGACCGAATCTCCTGGTCGGCGAGCTTTTTCTGGAGAAATACAAAGCCACGGACGCCCGGGAATCCTTCAGGCCGGTGCTGGAGCGGAATCCGAGGAATCCCAGGGCCCTCCTGGGGCAGGCCCGGATTCTGAATTTCGAAGGACTTGGAGGCTCGGTCGAGTTGACTCGGCAGGCTTTGGAGGTGAACCCCCGGTACGTAGAGGGTCGGGCTTTTCTGGCTTCCTTGCATCTAAAGACGGGGGACTACGAGGTAGCCCGAAAAGAGGCCGAGGAGGCCGTGGAGATCAACCCGACGCACCTGGAGGCTCTTTCAGTTCTGGCTGCCGCTCACTACCTCGAGGGAAACCTGTCTTCATACGGTGAAGTGAAAGACCGAATCCAAGCGCTGAACCCGACCTACCCAGGCTTTTATATCACCGTTGCCGAGGCTGCGGTCTCCCAGCGGCAATACCAGACCTCGGTGGAGTTGGCTCAACAGGCGGTGGCATTGGATCCTTCCTCTTGGTGGGCTTACGGGGTCCTGGGCATGAACCAGTTGCGAACCGGGGCCGTGGAAGCCGGACGCGAGAACCTTGAAACGGCGTTCGCTGGGGACCCCTACAACCCCTGGTACATGAACAGCCTGGAGCTTCTGGACACCTTCGAACACTACGAGCGGATTTCCACCGAACACTTCGAGATCTTTGTTCATGAGAGGGAAGCGGAGCTTCTGGGACCCTATGCGGCTGCGACGGCCGAAGAGGCCTTCTCCGCCCTTCGGAGCCGTTATGGAGCCGTACCCCCGACTCCCATCCGACTGGAGATCTACCCCAATCACTCGGATTTTTCGGTCCGGACCCTGGGCCTTCCCGGTTTGGGCGCCCTGGGAGTGAGCTTTGGAAGCACCTTGGTGATGGACTCCCCGTCAGCCATGGAGGCGGGGAACTTCAACTGGGCCTCGACGCTGTGGCATGAGGTGTCTCATGCCTTCCATCTGGCCATGACCGACCATCGGGTTCCCCGCTGGTTCACCGAGGGCCTGGCGGTTCACGAACAGCACAAAGCCCGTTCCCATTGGGGCCATCAGGCTTCCCCCGGATGGCTTCAGGCGTATCAGGGCGGGCGGTTGCACCCGGTGAGCCGGTTGAACGAGGGCTTCATCAGGCCTGAGTACAACGAGCAGGTGGTCTTCAGTTACTACCAAGCCTCCATGGTATTCGACCTTATCGAGAGTCGGTGGGGACTCGACGCTATCCTGGCCATGCTCGAGGCCTACCGGCAAGGGACCTCCACATCCCAGGTCTTCAGCACGGTCCTCGGGGAGAGCCCGAGGGCCTTCGACGACACCTTCGACGACTACGTCCGGGATCGTTGGGGGGACCAGATGCGAGCGGTCTCCGTTCCGGATGAGAGCGAAGGGGTAACCATCCTGCACCGAGAAGGGGTTGGGGTCGAAGCTCTGCGGCTCTGGGTTTTGGAAGATCCTGGGAAATTCCAGGCCAGGCTGGCGTACGGACAGGCGCTCTATTCAGAAGAACGGCTCGAAGAAGCTGAAGTGGAACTCCGGGCTGCGTTGATCCTCTTCCCGGAATACGGAGGGATGGATGGTCCCCTCATGTACCTGGCCGGAATCCATAGGGAGAGAGGGGAGTTGGATCGGGCGGCCCGGGCCCTCCAGCAGTTGGGGCAGTTGAATGAAACCCTCTACCCAGTCCACTCCCAAGAAGCTGAGCTGTGGACGGAGTTGGGGAACCCGGTTGCTGCGGCCCGGGCGTTGGAGAAGGTCGTGGAGATCGTCCCCTTCGATATGGGACCTCATCAAGCTCTGGCCGAGCTCTATGAGGAGGTGGAGGAACCCCAGGGTGCAGTTCTGGAGAGAAGGGCCATCCTGGCCTTGGACCCCACCGATCGGGCCGAGGCCCACTACCGACTGGCGGTGGCTCTGGCCGAAGCCGGAGACCGGGCCGGGGCCAGGAGTCAGGTGTTGAAGGCTCTGGAGATCGCTCCGAGCTACGAGGCGGCCTTGGAGCTCCTTCTGGCACTCAGGGGCGGGGAGTTACGGGAAAGCGAACTAGGCGACAGGAAGGTTCCATCGATGGGAGGATTCGATGATTAGGGCGGGGTTGGCCTTGGTGCTTGCGGCCGCCTTCGGCAGCCTTGCTCCGGCTCAAGAAGACGATGGCCCGGCCTACAACGGGCAATTTACCTATGTCCGGATTCGGTTCGGAGACTCCGGCTCGGACCTACGGAACATGGGGAACTCTCGCTTCAGCCGAAGGGGTCGGGGGCGGGGTGGTGGGGCGCCCTGGGCTCATGATTGGCCCAGAGCCGAGGTCAACTTCGCAAAGATCGTCAATGCCACCACCTTCATCGATAACTATGTGGCTGGAAACGCCGGCCGGGTCCTCACCCTGGACGACCCGGAGCTGTTCAAATACCCGGTGGCTACCATCATCGAGGTCGGGTATTGGCGCCCGTCGGATTCTGAAGTGGCCAATCTCCGGAATTACCTCCTCAAAGGGGGGTTCCTCATCGTGGATGATACCCGGCAGGATCGGGGTCACGAGTTCAATAACCTGCAGACCCAGTTGCGACGAGCTCTCCCTGAATACCAGATCCAGGAAGTACCGGAAGACCACGAGATCTACAACTCGTTCTTCAACATCCCTGAGCCCCAGGCCCTGTTGCCGCCCTATGGCAGACATGTCCCGGTTTACTTGGCCCTTTTTGAGGACAACGATCCTGTGAACGGTCGGATCATGGTCATGATCAACTTCAACACCGACCTCCAGGAGTACTGGGAGTATTCGGACCAGGGGTACTACCCCATCGACCTGTCCAATGAGGCCTACAAGTTCGGGATCAACTACCTGATTTACGCTTTCACCCACTGACGTGAGTGGCACGATCACACACGAAACAGCCAAACCCGGAAGGGAATGACATGACGCAGGATCTCGAGGAAACCACACACCTGGAGCATGAGGACGACGTAGCCCTGGTGGATCGGATGAGAGATGGCCGGGAGAGCATTATCCGCGAGGTAAAGAAACTCATCGTAGGCCAGGACGAGGTGGTGGATCAGGTTCTTTTGACCCTCTTCGTGGGCGGAAACAGCCTTCTTCTCGGTGTCCCGGGGCTGGCCAAAACCCTTCTCATCCATACGATCGCGGAAGTTCTGGACCTGGATTTCTCCAGGATTCAGTTCACCCCCGATTTGATGCCTTCGGACATCACCGGTACCGATATCATCCAAGAGGATCCCGAGACCGGGGGCAGGTACCTCAAGTTCGATCCGGGCCCCATTTTCTCGAACATCGTCCTCACCGATGAGATCAATCGCACGCCGCCGAAAACCCAAGCGGCCCTCCTGGAGGCCATGGAAGAGCACCGGGTCACGGTCCAGGGAACAACCTACGTTCTGGACGAACCCTTTTACGTCTTCGCTACGCAGAATCCCATCGAGTTGGAGGGGACGTATCCGCTCCCAGAGGCCCAGTTGGATCGATTCATGTTCAAGATCCTTCTGGATCATCTCTCAGAAGAGGAAGAACTCCAGGTGGTCCGGGAGACCACCGGGATTCAAGATCCGAAGTTCAGCCATGCGGTGACGGGGCCGGACCTCGTGAGTTTTCAACGGCTTGTGCGGAAGATGTCCGCTCCGGATCCGGTTCTTCAGTATGCTGTGTCTCTGGCCCGGGCCAGCCGCCCGAGCCCCAATGGAACCTCTGCTGAATTCGTGAAGAAGTGGGTGGCCTATGGCGCCAGCGTTCGGGCGGCCCAGTACCTGATTCTGGGCGCCAAGGCACGAGCCCTGACTTCCGGACGATACACTCCCGGCTTCGAGGACATTCGCGCCTTGGCCCACCCCGTTCTCCGGCACCGGATCCTCACCAATTTCCATGCCGAGAGCGAGGGGATCACTACGGAGCAACTCGTGGATCAGCTCCTCGAGGCCGTCCCGGTTCCGAAGTCGGGGATGTAGCAGGTGGCTGCCAACTCTTCCGGAGTTTCCTCGGGAGCCCAACTGCTCCTTCCTGAGGTTCTGGCCAGAATCGACAACCTGGAGCTCCTCGCCAGGAAGGTCGTTGAGGGGTTCCTGAACGGTATCCATCGATCGATCTATCTGGGTCTTTCGGTGGATTTCGCCGAACACCGCCCCTACATGCCCGGCGATGACATTCGGCGCATCGACTGGCGTCTCTACGGAAGGACCGATCGCCACTACATCAAACTGTTCGAGGCTGAGACCAACGCCAACTTCGTGGTCCTCCTGGACGTATCCCGTTCCATGAGCTACGGGAGCCATTCCGTCACGAAACTGGACTATGCACGGTACCTTGCGGCGTGTCTCACCTATTTCTCCCGTCAACAACGGGACCGGGTTGGCCTCATCACCTTTGACGAGGACGTGGTCGACTACATTCCTCCGTCGGCCCGAAACCTGGACCTTTGCCTACATACGCTCCACCGGGCTGAAGCGGGTCGCCCCGGGGAGTTGTATAACCCTCTCCTGAAGGCCATAGAGAGCCTACGGCGAAAGGGCATTCTGGTTCTCATTAGCGATTTCTATGAAGATACCGAGAATGTCGTGGAAGCCGTCCGCCTCCTTCAGAGCCCAGGACACGATGTAATCGTGTTTCACCTCCTGGACCCGGACGAGTTGGAGTTCCCATTCGACGGGCCTTCGAACTTCCGGGACATGGAGACGCGGGAGGAGCTTCCCCTGGTACCAGGCAAACTGCGGGAAGGGTACAAGGAGCTGCTGAGCTCTCACACGGCGGAGCTTCAGGAGCGGTTCACCGCCAGCCAGGTGGATTACACGGTTCTGGACACGTCGAAACCCCTGGACCAAGCCCTCTTCCATCTTCTCCTCCACCGTGAGAAGAGGAGTCGAGCCCGCTGATGCCTCTCGGTTTTCTTGTTCCGGCTTTTCTTTTGGGGCTTGCCGCCGTGGTGATCCCCATCCTGGTACACCTTACCAGGAAGCAAAAAGCGAGAGTGGTGGAGTTCCCCTCCCTCATGTTCCTCGACAGGGTTCCGTTCCGTGCGGAAACCCGGCGGCGGATCCACCACTGGCTCCTTCTTTTGCTGCGGGCATTGGCCGTTGCCCTCATTGTCGCTGCCTTCTCTCGCCCCTTTTTCACCGGCTCGGCGGAGGCTGCCGGAGCTGGAATGGGGCCACGAGAGGTCGTGGTCCTCCTGGACCGGTCCTATAGCATGGGTGTGGAGGACCGATGGGACCGGGCTTTGGACGCGGCCAGGGAGGTGTTCGAGGATTTGGGCCCATTGGATCGGGCGAGTTTGGCAGTATTCGGTCGAAACGCAGCCGTCTCTGTGCGTTCGACCTCGGACCGGAACATCCTTCTGTCCGCCCTGGACACATTGAGGTTGAGTGACGAGTCCACCTCCTATGGCCCCGGCCTGAAATTGGCCCAGACCATTCTGGAAGAGACAGACCTTCCGGCCAGGGAGTTGGTCCTGGTGGGAGACTTCCAGAGGGCCGGGTGGACGGGGGACGAGGGGGTCTTCCTGCCGTACGGTACGGTGGTGACTCCGGTTGCTCTGGGATCCGACGTCCCAGTGAACCGCGCGGTTGCGAGAGTCACTCTTCCCCGTCAGAAACTGGATGGGCGGGATCGGGTCACACCTGCAGCCCGCATCACCCGGGTGGGCGGCGAGATGGAGGATACGGTTGAAGTTATTCTGGAGCTGGAAGGCCGGGAACTCCAGCGACAACAGGTGGTCCTTCCGGCCAATGGGGCCGGGGGAGTCATTTTCGACCCCTTCAACCTCTCCCAGGATTACACCCGAGGCGCTGTCCGTCTCTCCAGTCCGGATGAGTTGGAGCCCGACGACGTCAACTTTTTTGTCCTGAGCCCTGGCCGAGCCATCTCGGTTCTGGTTCTCGATGATGCGGGGCGTGGTGCTGCGTCGAGCTTGTTTCTAAGGGAGGCTTTGGCCATCTCGGAGGAGAATGCTTTCGGGGTGACGGTCCGGGCCGGGGGTGGGGTATCCAACGCAGACCTTGCGGAAACCTCGGTGGTTGTGGTGAACGACGGGTCTCTGCCGGAAGGGAACTCCTCTGCTGCGCTGAGGTCTTTTGTAGAGGAGGGGGGAGGGCTCCTAGTCGTCATGGGGGAGCGGATCCGCTGGCCTTCCGATTTGGCCGACCTCCTTCCCGGCGCCTTCACGGAGCCCCTCGATCGGGCGGATGGACGGGGCGGCCGCCTGGGGTTCATGGATTACGACCATCCAGTTTTCGAGATATTCCGGGGCCCTAGAACCGGGGATTTCACGGGGGCTCGGTTCTTCCGCTCCCGGGACCTGTTGATGGCTGATTCGGAGACAAGCCAGGTGTTGGCGAAGTATGACGATGGTTCGGTGGCCTTGGCGGAGAAGAGGGTGGGTGAGGGGCGGGTCCTGGTGTGGACTTCGACCATGGATGCATTCTGGAACGATCTGGCCCAACAACCCGTGTTCCTTCCGTTCATTCACCAATTGGTGAAGTATGTGTCAGGGAGAACCGAAACGGTGGCGGCCTTTACAGCTGGGCAAGTGGTGGACGTCACCGACGCCACCGCCATGGCCACCGCAGGACTGGGCGAGGTAGCAGAGGCCCTGGCCGGGGAGGAAGAGAGGGTTGTCTTCACTCCATCGGGTACGAGCCGACCGTTGCCGCCAGGAGAAGGCCCCCACTTCCTTCGTCTGGAAGAACAGGGTGTCTATGAAATTCGCACCCCAGGGGCTTCGAACATGCGGTCCCTTGCCGTGGCCGTGAACGTTGATTTGGCTGAGGCCGATCTGACTCCTATGGATGTGGAAGAAACGGTCGCTTCCTTGACGTCCCGACCACCGGAGGGGGAAGCTCCCCGGATGGAGGGGACCCAAGCTGCCCGTCTTAGACTAGAAGATCAGGAGCGCCGCCAATCGCTTTGGCGCTTCCTTCTCTTGATAGCGTTTGTTTTGTTGGCCTTGGAGACCATTGTCTCCAATCGGATTTCCCGGGTTGCTGGGAAGAGAGGGTCCTATGCCGGATCGTAAGTCCCCAAGGAAGATTCGCGTTTTGCCTATCATCCGGAGCGTCCGGACGCGGTGGCGCCTCCGAATGTTCCTCCGGGGATCGAGCATCGTGCTCGGGGCCGGTTTCCTGGCCTTCCTTCTTTCGGCCTATGGTTTGGAAGCCTCCCGCTTCTCTCCCTCTGCCGTCACCAGCCTCAGGGTGATTGCCTGGTCCGTCGTCGTCCTCCTCACCTATTT
>JBDHMC010000098.1:0-7512 GCA_039656355.1 Gemmatimonadota bacterium
AATCTCCTTCACCCGGCCCTCGAGGCCAGCCAGTCGATCCCGGCCAGTCTGGCCCTTCTTCAGATCCGAACACCGACCACGGCCTGGGATATGGTGGTGGGAGGGACACTCCCGACACAGTTCGTGCTCCTGGTTCTCCTTTGTTTCTCCCTTCTGAGCTGGTGGCTAATCGTCTGGAAGTGGAGACACTTTCGGCGGGTCCGTTTCCAGGGGGACCATTTCCTCGAGACCATGGAAAAGGCTCAAACTCTAGAAGACGCCTACAAAGCCATCTTGGGCCTACCGGAATCACCCTACCGACGGGTTTTTCGGCAGGGCGTTAACTTCTTTAGCGAGCTCAGGCCTGGGGCGCTTCGAGAAGATGCGCCTCCTCAGGAAGGCCTCAGCCCTACGCAGCTGGAGGTTCTCTGGCTGGTCTTGGAAAAAGAGGAAGTCGAAGAGCGGGACGAGCTGGCCCACGGCCTGAACTGGCTGGCCATCATCGGATCCGTCTCCCCTCTTCTCGGCCTCATGGGAACGGTCATCGGGATCATGAACGCCTTCCTGGGGATTACCGCCACCGGCTCCACCAACATAGGTGCTGTGGCTCCCGGAGTGGCCGAGGCCCTGGTCACCACGGTAGTGGGGCTGGCCGTCGCAATTCCCGCTGTCATCGCCTACAACCACTTCGTTGCCCGATTGAATCTGGTCACGGGTGAGATGGAAGGGTTCTCCAGCGAGTTTATCGGAACGCTGGCCCGGGAAGGAAGGGTATAACCAGCTATGAACCGGGGCGGCCGAAGGACTACCAGACAGGATCTACCCATCAAGGCTGAGATCAACGTCACGTCGTTGGTGGACGTTGCCTTCACGCTCCTGGTCATCTTCATCATCACCGCTCCCATGCTCCAGGGAGGGGTGGAGATCCAGGTCCCGGAGGCGGATGTGGCTCCAGTGACCTCCCAGACGGAACCCTTCTACGTCACAGTGAAAGAGGACGGCAGCGTATTCCTGGCCGAGACGCCGGTTCCCGCCGAGGATCTGCGGGGGTCTCTACCCCAGATGCTTCGGGCCGCTGGAGCCCGCACGGTCTACATAAGGGCAGACGCCCGGGCGGACTATGAGGACGTCCTGGGGATCATTGCCACAGTGTCCCACATCGAGGGCATCACGTTCAGTTTGGTGGCCGACCCCATCATCGAGTCGTAGGAAAGCAATGAGGAAAAGGGAACGCCCAGGATTGAAGTCACTTTACGCTTCGGCGGGTGTTCACGTCGTGGCGGTGGTCCTGGCGTGGACCGCACAGGTGTCCACTATCGATCCCATGGATTTTATCACCTACCAGATCACCCTGGTCTCTCCGCCTCCGGCAGACGAAGCGCCGGAGCCGGAACCTGTCATAGAAGAGGAGATTGTCGTAGAGACCCCGGAGCCGGTCCCGGTGGAGGAACTACCCCCGGTCGTGGAGGAAGACACCCGGGTGGAAGAGCGACCTGTCCCTACGCCCACTCCTACTCCTCCAGAGCCGGAACCCGTGGAGGAGGCAGGAGATCCGGAGCCGACCGAGACGGTAAGCGGCGAAGATCTGAACATTCGGATGGAAGGCCTCCGGCGGGATTTCCCGGAGTACTATTCCAACATCCAACGGCAGATCCAGCGGTGCTTCGAGTACCGAGGTGGAGGGCGGCTCGAGACCTCGGTCATCTTCTACATCTCCCGGGATGGAACGGTGAGGGGGAGTAGCATCGATTTTTATGAGCGTTCAGGGAATGTGAACTTCGACTATGCGGCCATGGGGGCCGTGGAGTGTGCCGGGAACGGTCGATTCGGCCCCCTGCCGGAGGAACTGGGATGGGACCGGCTCCCCATTCTTTTTACCTTCACGCCCAGGGGGAGCGATGTGGAGCTGGGACCAGCCTCCGGGCATCTAACTGGTAGGTAGAGCCGTCTAAGTCGGGGGAGTGCGGGGTGGGGCAACCACAACGATCATTGGATGGAAGGTCGGAATGACGGAAGTGAAGCAGCTGACAATCCTGGCGGGCCTGGTCCTTCTTTTTGGGGCGGGGTCCCTGGATACGGCGGCCGGGCAGGAGCGCGAGGACACCTTTCCGGGAGTCCGCCTGGGTCTCATTTACGAGACCAGTTACCAGCCGGTGCTTGCCATCAAACCCTTTTCCAGCCGGTTCGGAGGGGGTGGAGTGGAGGGGCAGGTCCAGGCAATCATCGGTCGAGACCTCCGCTATTCGGACCGCTTCGAGCTCCTGGATTCTCTTCCAGCTTCATTAGTGGGGGAGGGGATCGACTATACTCTGTGGGATCAGTTGGGTGCTACCTGGCTGATCTCGGGGCAGGTGGAGGGGCTCGGAGAAGGGTACGTCCTGGTACTGGACCTCCATAACGTCGTCTACGCCGAGGAGAGGGAGCAGGCCCGTTTCATCCTCCCGGACCCGGCATCTGAGGGTTTTCGGATGGCCGTTCACCGGGTCTCGGACCAGATCGTTGAGTGGATCTTCGATGAGCCGGGAATGGCAGCCAGCCGAATCGCATTCGCGAGGTTGTTGGGCGATGGGATCCAAGAGTTGTACCTGGTGGACTCGGATGGCGAGAACCTGCGGCGGCTCACCAACAACGGGAACCTCAGCAAATCTCCTGCCTGGCATCCCTCCGGGGAAAAGCTGGCGTACGTCCAATCGGTGGATTGGGAGCCACACAAGATCTTCGAATTGGACCTCATAACTGGAAGGGAAACGGTCCTGGATCCTGGTAGGGAGGGCCAGCAAGGTACGCCCACTTATCATCCTAACGGTCGAGAGTTGGCATTCGGCCTCATGGGCTACAACCGGACGGGGCTCTTCAGCTACGATGTGGAACGGGGCTGCTGCCTTACCCACATCCAGGGAGGCCGATGGGAAGATATCGCGCCTGCCTACTCCCCGGATGGCCGCCGGCTCGCTTTCAACTCCAACCGTCTTGGAACCAATATCCCTCAGGTTTATGTGGTGTCCGCAAGGGGGGGGCAAGCAGACCTCATCTCACCTTATGTCCCGGGCTCGCCCGGGTACTACACGTCCCCTGATTGGTCCCCCACAAGCGATCATGTGGCGTTCCACGGCCGCGTGAATCGATACGGACGGTATCAGATTCTGGTGGCCGAGGTGGGGTCCCGAACCACCAGTGTCCTTCGGCTCACGGCGGAGGGAAACAACGAGGACCCGAGCTGGGCCCCTGACGGTCGCCACCTGGTGTTCTCGGGGGAGCGGAGTTACGGCTACGGCTTGTTTGTCGTGGATGCCGCAACAGGCCGGATACGGCCCTTGGTGTCCAGCATCCGCCCCAACACACCGGAATGGTCTCCTTCGCTGACCGAGCGAGCGGCGGAAACGTTGCGCGGAGGGGGATTTTGAGGTATATGCCTTGGTGTGAGTCCGGTCCTGACCCGGCCGTTGAAATCCTTTAGATTCGGGGGGTTATGCCTGCCCGAGGGTTTGTTGTGTACGCACTCTTTTCTTAACTGGGAGTTGGGATGAGATACCGCACTTTTGTCGTTACTGCTCTGGCCGCTGTTCTTCTCGTGGGCGCCTGCAAAAAAGACCCGCCCCCGCCGCCGGAGCCCACGGGGCCTTCCCAGGCCGAATTGGACTCGATTGAGGCGGCTCGGCTGGCGGCAGAACGCGCCGCAGCAGAGGCCGCCGCTGCAGAAGCAGCCGCTGCCCGGGAAGCCGCAGCACGCGAGCGGGCCCTTGCCGCAGCCCGGTCCACCCTGGCCGAGAGAGTCCATTTCGACCTCGACATGGCCGAGATCCGCCCGGACGCCGAGCGGGTCCTCAGAGCAAAACTGGGGATCCTGAGGGCGAGCCCCAACGTCATGCTCCGCATCGAGGGCCATTGTGACGAACGTGGCTCCAACGAGTACAACGATGCGTTGGGGAACCGTCGGGCCCAAGCGGTGATAGACTTCTTTGTGAATTTCGGTCTGGATGCATCTCGATTCGCCCCCGTATCCTTCGGGGAGGATCGTCCCCTGGCGAGTCAGAGCAGTGAGAACGCCTGGGCCCAGAACCGGCGTGCCGAGTTCATCATCACCGCCGGTCAGAATGACATCAACCCGGGGGGCACCCCGTAGGCAAATGGTGAAAAATGTTTCGTCCCAAATCCCGGGCGCCGGACTTCGGTCCGGTGCTCGGGGCCTCGGGACCCGTTGGCTAGTCCTGGGCCTTTTCGGTCTGACCTTCTCCGGGTGTGCCACAAAAGGAGACATCCGAGACGTTCGGGACGAGATCCGGGCATTGGGAAATATTCAGCGACTGGCTCTTGAAGAGTTGTCGGGGATGAACCTGGCGGTTCAGGACACCCTTGGGCGACAATCCGACCAGGCTTTCGAATCCCGTGGAGAAACCAATCGGCGGTTGCTGGCCCTCGAGCAAGAGCTCCTCACCATTCAAGAGCTTCTTCGCATGAACCAGCAGTCGTTGATGACCATTCGGGATCTCCTCGAGTCACAGAGGTCTGGCGGCGTGTCTCTCATGAGAACGGACACCGAACCGGGGCAACGTGTTGACGTGGACCCCGTTCGCTCCGGGGATCAAGCGGGTGGGCCGGTGGTGATGTACAACGCCGCCGTCACCCAGTTCAACAACCGCTCCCTCAATACGGCCCGGCGGGCTTTTCAGCAGTTCCTCAGGGATTATCCGGACGATGAGTTGGCTCCCGACGCCCACTACTACCTGGCCGACATACTGGTCCAGGTGGACCAACTGGAGGAAGCTATCCAGGCCTTCCTCCGGGTTCCGGAACTCTTCCCATTGGCTGAGAGAGTGCCTGAGGCCTTATATCGGGTGGGAGTGACGTACATCAGCCTCGACCAATTGAGCGATGCTCGGGTGTACCTGGAACGTGTGGTGAATACCTATCCGGGAACAGACTCGGCCACCGCCGCACAGGAGCGACTCGCCGAGATCGGTTAGGGGTCGGTTTTTCTTTCCGGCCCGAGCCGCCTGTGCGCACCCACCTTTCTTCAGGACCCCCTACGACCCATGCGATGCCCCCAATGTGACGGCGCGGATAACCGGGTGGTGGACACCCGGACCAGTCGTGGTGGTAGAGCCGTGCGGCGACGGCGGGAGTGTTCGGAGTGCGGGGAGCGGTTCACGACCTACGAGTATGTTGAAGGTCGAACCATCCAAGTCCTGAAACGGGATGGGAGTGCAGAGGGATTCGACCGGGAGAAGTTGGTAAAAAGCCTGCAGATTGCATGTGCGAAACGCCCTGTGTCAGCCTCTCAGGTCGAGGCCCTGGCCGACGAGATTGCGGACGAGCTCTCCAGACAGGCAGGAGTAGAGGTCCCAAGTGCCCTTCTTGGTGAGATGGTCATGGACAGGCTCAAGCCCCTCGATCGAGTGGCCTACGTCCGTTTCGCCTCTGTTTATCGGAACTTCCAGGACATTGAGGAGTTCCAATTATTCGTAGACGACCTCAACGCCCGGCAGCGGCACGAAGCCGAAGCACGGGAACAGGAAGAGCTTCCGCTCTGACCAGAACTCCATATGGGTGACTTAGGGGAATTCGCGCGGCGACGGGGGGAAATGCCCTTCCTGGAGCATTTAGAAGAGCTCCGGTGGAAGATTCTGTGGAGCCTTATTGCCTTGGTGGTCGGGACGGTCATCGGCTTCGTCGTTGTCTATTACTTCGGTGTGATGGAACTCCTCATCCAGCCCATCCGGGTCGCGTACGGGGATGAAGCGTTTCGCCTCATTTATCTGTCCCCTGCCGACCCCTTCTTCATCACCCTCAAGCTGGCGGTCGTGGTAGGGGTCCTCCTGGCTTTCCCCGTCATCGTCGGTCAGATCTGGTCCTTTCTGTCTCCAGCTCTCGAAAAGCACGAGAAACGGGCGATCGTTCCGGCCCTCTATCTGGGTTTGTTCCTTTTCTCCGCAGGCGTGGCGCTGGCGTACTTCGTGGCTCTCCCCCTGACCTTGACGTTCTTCCAGAACTTCCAGGTGGAGTCTCTGGAGGAACAGCTCGAAGTATCCAAAACCCTGGCCTTTATCACGAAACTGCTCCTCGGCTTCGGAGTCATCTTCGAGCTCCCGGTGGTTGTGATGATCCTTTCGGCTTTGGGTCTGGTTACCCCCGAGTTCCTCAAGTCGAAACGTCGGCACGCAATGGTCCTCATTACGGTGCTGGCCAGCTTCCTCACGCCCGGTGACGTTATCACCCTCACCATCATGCTGATGGTGCCTCTCTTCTTCCTGTATGAGTTCAGCATCTTCCTCTCCCGGTTGATCTGGAAGAGAAAGAGGGCCAAGGAAGAGGCGGATGCCTCCTCGGATCCTCCTGAAGGATCGGTGGAGTCGGGATGAGGTCGGGGGCGGGCCCCAGGACGGGTACCCCAGGTTTTTCGGTCCTGTTCGCTCTCCTCCTCGCCTGCTTCCTGCATGTGGAGCCTTCGGGAGCCCAGGTCCAGGAGGAACCTCCCGACACGATCCCGGTGGACTCCACCCTCCTTCGAATCCAACAACAACTCCTGGGCTTGGCCAAACCGGTCGGGATTGATTCCACCTACTTCCTACCAGATTCCCTTCTGCCGGATTCCCTCCGTGAACTACGGGAAGCAAGAGCTGGGGGTCCCAGGCCAGGCGTTCGGGTCTCCGCCCCGGCGGGAGGGGCGGGGCTGACCGGGGGAGATAGCATCCTCGCGGCCCTGAAGGAGCTGGAAGGCTATTCTCTCACGGAGTACCAGTCCCTGGGGGCTGATTTTGGAGCCCAGGAGCGACGCCTCATACTGTTGGGAACACCCGATGCCATGGCTCAGATCGTGGCTGACGGACTAGAGCTGACCGCTGACTCCCTTTTTTATGACGAGGAAAAGGGCAAGGTCTGGTCATCGGGCTCCGAAGCCATTTTTAAGCCCCAGGACGGGGACCCGGTCAACAGCCGGGTCATCGTCTTCGACCTGAACGAGGACCGGGGCACGGCGTTGGATGCTACCACCAAGTATTCAGGGGGCGGGGAATGGATCGTGCACGGGGACCTGGTTTCGGTGACCGATACGGCATCCTTCGGGACCCGCCTCCAATTCACCTCGTGTGAGCTAGAGGAGCCTCATTACCACTTCGCTTCCAACAACGTGAAGATTGTCAGGGGCAACCTCTTGGTGGCCCGGCCCGTGAAGCTCTATTTCGCCGATGTTCCGGTAGCCTGGCTTCCCTTCATGGTTCAAAACCTGAGCCAAGGAGTTTCGTCGGGAATCTTGACCCCCACCTTCAGCGTAAACGACATCGTCCGGACGTCCCAAAGCTATTCCAGGAGGCTCTCGAACCTGGGGTTCTACTGGGCCGGGAGCGACTATTATGACGCCACCGTCTTCCTGGACTGGTGGAGCGGGGAACACCTGGCTCTCACAGGCAGCGGACGCTTCAACTGGGCCAAGCAGTTCCTGACCGGAAACCTGAGCGTCCGGCGTTTTTGGAGGGAAATCGGAACCAAGGAGTTGGCCCTCAGCGGAAACACCAGTTGGGAGGCGAGTGAGAGAAC
>JBDHMC010000099.1:0-7490 GCA_039656355.1 Gemmatimonadota bacterium
AGGTCATCGTTCGCGGAAGTGCCGAGGAGTTGAAGCAGAGGCCATTGGCCATATTCTCTGCCTGTCCAACTCCGCCTCTGAAATGGAGTGAGGCAACAAGCCAGAACCTGGTGGATTGCGCAAAGGCCTCAATCCCTGTCGAGTACATCTCCATGCCCCTCTCCGGATTCATGGGACCCGTCACCCTGGTGGGCACATTGATCCAGCACGCCGCTGAGACTCTCAGCGGACTGGTCATTAGCCAGATCTCCAACCCGGGGACTCCTGTGCTCTGGGGCGGCGCACCGGCCATATTCGATATGCGCTACGAGACGACTCCTTTCGGCGCCGTGGAAACCATGATGATCGACTGCGCCTATACTGAGATCGGAAAATTCCTGGGTCTTCCCACCCAGACCTATTCGGCCATGAGTGACGCCAAGCTCCTCGATGCTCAGGCCGGCCTCGAGACGGCCATGGGGGCGACGGTGGTTGCCCTGGCCGGCACGAACAACGTCTCCGGCCCCGGCATGCTGGATTTCATCAACTGTTTCAGCCTCGAAAAGCTGGTGGTGGACGACGAAGTCTGTGGAATGACATTCCGAATGCTTCAGGGCGTGGAGCCCAGGGAAGACTTCCCGTCCCTACCCCTCTTCCAGGAGTTTCTTAGGGACAAGCACCTCATCATCGCCGATCACACTCGCCGCCATCTGAGGAACGAGATCCGCTTCCCGGGGCCGATCATCGACAGAGCGAATCGGGCCCGCTGGGAGGCTGACGGAGGCACCACCCTTCGGGAGAGGGCTTCAGGTCAGGTGGAAAGTCTCATCGCAGACGCTGAGCCTTCCCGGTTGGACGATGGAGTGAAGGCACAACTCATCGAGCGTATGGAAAGTGCGGCCAAGGACTCCGGGATGGACGCCCTACCTTCGAGGGACGCGTGAAGGGGATCATCCCGCTCGATCCCATCCGGGTGGCACCACACCGGGACGTTGCCCTCAGAAGGCAAGGCGTTCCGGATGACCACCAGGTCTCCGACCTGGTTGAGGGCATCGTGGAGAAAGCGGTCTCTCTCTATGAGTCTCTTGCCCAGCCCAAGGGGATCATTGCGGATATTTCTCTTTCGGATTTCGAGGAGGTCTTCGAGGGGGAGGGTCAAAACGACCTCCCCGCCCCGCTTCCGGGGATTGTGCGGAAGGCAGACGGCTTGGCCGTCTTTGCAGCTACCGTCGGGGATCCTGTCAGCACAAAGATCCAGGATCTGTTCAAGGAAAACGACCCCGCAACCGCCTGCATGCTGGATGGCATCGCGTCGGACCGGGCAGAAACGGCTGCGACCCTGGCGGCCGATGCCTTTCTGGACTCCCTCCTTGAAAAAGAGGAGGTGGATTCAGAGGTGAGGGTTCTCTCCTACAGCCCTGGGTATTGCGGATGGCATGTCACCGGCCAGCAGAAACTCTTCGCCTTCCTGGACCCTGAACAGATCGGCATCAGTTTGAATGCGAGTTGCCTGATGTCGCCTATCAAATCGGTGTCCGGCGTCCTGGTAGCCGGTCGACCGGAGATTCACGACTTCGAGAACGACTTCGATTTCTGCTTAGATTGCGCCTCCTGGGAATGCCGGTCCAGGATCGCCTCTCTCTTTCAGCTTTCCCCAACGAAGGAGTAATGGAGCCCACCATGGATATTCTGAAGGATATCGCGAAGAGCCTGATGGCCGGTGATGACCAGAAAATCGTCGAGGAGGTCGCACAGGCCATCGAGGAGAGGATTCCTACCACCATAATTCTAGATGACGGGCTCATCGCTGGCATGAACGTGGTAGGGGTAAGGTTCAGGGACCACGACATGTTCCTGCCGGAGGTTCTCCTGTCCGCCCGGGCCATGACCGCCGGGGTAGCTATCCTGAAGCCACTAATGATTGCCGAAGATGTTCCCAGCCGTGGAAAGGTGGTCCTGGGATCGGTCCAGGGTGACCTTCATGATATCGGTAAGAATCTGGTGGGAATCATGCTCCAAGGCGCCGGCTTCGAGGTCGTCGACCTGGGCATCGACGTTCCGCCCGAGAAGTTCATCGATGCCGCCATAGCAGAGGACGCCTCGGTAATCGGTCTTTCCTCCCTCCTCACCACAACCATGGACATCATGAAGGGGGTAGTGAATCTGGTGGGTGAGCGGGGCCTGTCAGATAAGGTCCAGGTCATCGTCGGCGGCGCACCTCTCTCCGAAGAGTTCGCTCAATCCATTGGGGCCCATGGCTACGCCTACGACGCAGCCAATGCGGTGGAAAAGGTCATAGCCTTGCTGGCAAAGGATTGAGTGCGAAGCACGGCCCTTTGCTCCACCTTTTTCGGCCTGCCTAGCTTCCCAGCGCCCCCCACCATTCGGCCTGGTCGACGAACCGGTTCACGGCTCTAGCATCGTCCGCCTGCAGGGCCGCCTGTGCCAGAGCCCAGTAGGCCCGGGCGTAGACGTGGTTTACCCCGACCGTTCGGTCTGGCCACCTACCCGATTCCGGAAGCCCGCCGCGGTAGCGGAAGACTTCCTCGAGTAGTCGCTCCGTGCGCGGGACGTCGACGTAAGGACCCGTCAGAGGGTAGAGAGGGACCGACGGTGGAATCGCCACCACGCCCTCCGGAAGAGCCGAAGGCGACAACCCGTTGGGAAGGTTGAACACGAGCCCTTGCCTCACGACTTGATCACCCACTCCGAAAGATTCGGCGGTATCGCGGGCGGCGAAATAGATGGGTCGGTCGCCGAGCGCTGAGCTCATGATCGAGAGCCCGAACTGCTGGGCCGGCGACAGATACTGGCCCCCCTCGAGAGTGGCGTCCACGTTCCCCATCCGCAGGGCAACCGTGGACTCGACCCTGGCGAATCGCTCTGAGACCTCGTCGATAGTCCCATCGTCCAGGTCGTCCAGAATCCCCCGGCGCGGTGACTCGACGGGTGCCTCGAGGGGGATGGGGACACGGCCGGCAGCCCGGGCGGAGGCCAGATCCGTCGTGTACTCCGCGCGGGCATCCGGCTCATAGGGACGTTGACAGATGATCCGGGTCGGGTCGTCTCCGGCGGACACGCCGGGAGGACACGGCCTGGCCAGGTCCCTGGTTTGTTTGGTGTACCAGGGAGTGTTCAGATATGTGGTCACGATCACCGTGACGTCGCGTCGGACTCCTTCCACCTCTTGCAGGTACCAGGTGGGGAAGGTGTCGTTGTCCCCTGCCGTGAAGAGTACCCCGTAGGGCTCCACGCTCATCAGGAGGTTGTAGGCAAAATCTCGTGCCGTGTAATCATCGGCTCTAGTCGCCCAACCCCAGTTCAAGGCCAGGGGGATGAGGGCGAGGGCCAGGATGGGAGACGCCTTGAGCAGCGTTCCGATCCTCATTTTCGCTAGCCATCCCCAGATCGCGGTGAGCCCCACACCGGCCCAAAGTCCCCACACCGAAAAGCTCCCGAGAAAGAAATAGTCCCGCTCTCGGACCTCATGTATATCAAAATTCCCCACCTCGGGAGGAATCGAGTAGCCGTACTTAAAGTTCATATAACCGACCAGCCCGAGTGAGAGCGTCCCAAACAAGACCAGGATGTAGAGAAAACTCGCCCGGTCGCGTCGAGAATGCTCTATCGCGCCCCACACTCCGAGGCCGGCAAAGAGCATCGTGAACGGGAGTCGGAGGTTGGCCAGCAGGACTTGGGTGCCCTGCACCCCTCGTGACCATTGCCAGTCGAAGTATTGGAAATAGTGCAGGAGTTGAGAAAGGAAGAGCCCGGGCGTGCGCGGTCGAGCGATGTCCCACGGGAGCGCGAACATGGTTTGAGTTTGAGAGAGGATCTCGCCGGTAGCGGGATCCATCACCCCGTACTGGGTCCGCGTCAGGGACTCTCCGAGAGCAACACAGCCGTGCTTCCCAAAGGTGACGATGGCCGTCAGAGCGCTGCCGATGCCGGTGCATGTCGGATCGTTCTGGTTGATCACTGGATCGAGGGCAGCCCTCAGCGGTAAGTACAGATGCACGGAGAGGCCGAGGACGACTGCTGCGAGGATTGCGGGGTAGAGCCGCAAATCCAGCATCGTCCTTGGGCGGACGACCAGGATGAAGACGGCGATGGCCGGTGCGGCGAGGAAAGCCATCAGGTGGTTGCCGACGCTGAGTGCGAGGATAAAGGCCATCAGGACCAGCAGTTTGGTTTCCCTCCCGGTTCCCACCCTCGCCTGCCAGCGGATTGCCAGCCAGGTCAGGAACGCGATCGTCAGGAGCGAGACCGTATACACCTTCTCGTTGACGTTGGACTGATTCCAGACCGTGAAGGCGGTGGCACTGATTACGACGGCCACAAAAGCACCCACGAGTCGGAAACGTGGGTCTTTGTTGAAAAATCCCAAGATGTGATGCACGACGAGGAACCACAGTCCGTGGGCAGCCGCGCTCATGCAGGCGCTGAAGAGGTTGATGCGCACCGCGACCGACAGACCCAGCGGGGCTAGAAGGATCTCCCACGTGCGCGCCAAGATCAGGAAGAGTGGGTTCCCCGGGGCGTGTGGAACGCCGAGGATGTGAGCGGTGGCGATATACTCTGATGTGTCCCAGAACGCGGTGGTGGGGGACAGCGTCAAGGTGTAGAGGAAGAACACACCCCCTGCTGCAATAGCCGCCCAGAAATAGGGGGGCGTGGTCCGGTTGGGTACGAAATCTCCCCCCAACTCCGTGGGCCCAACCTCGACTTTCCTTCTCACGTCGTCCTCACAATTGCTGCAACTGAAGTGCCTTGACCATCCCTTATTAAAGACTACACCACCCGGATGAAAGGTTGGCGTTTCGCCTTGGAGCGGGGTGGGTGTATGGCTCTGGGGTCGCCCGTGCCGGATGCAACCACCGGATGGATTCTGAACATCCAATTCCGGTAGCGACCCATTCGGCACCTAGCCTTTTTCCGAACTCAGGGCGACGCGAGCCATGCGACCTGATCTGACTCACCGGCCCCTCCTTTCCTTCCTGCTCCTTGCTGCGCTCGCCTGCGAGCCCTCGTCAATCCCGGAGGAGAAGACTCCCGCCGGATGGCAGGGAACGATGGTGGAAGAAGGGGCCACGCTGACTGTTCGGACCACATCAGGCTCCGTGTGGGGGGGGGAGGGGAGGTTGATTGAGGTGGCCGCCATCGGCACCGAGACCCGGGGCGAAAACGATCTCCTGGGCCGAGTCATGGGAATTGACGCCACCGCCGACCGCATCTTTGTCGCCGACGGGATTTTTGTCATGGTCCGGGTTTACGACATGGCCGGGGATCACGTCATGAACATCGGCCGGCATGGAGGGGGTCCGGGCGAGTTCTACTCAGTCACGGATCTAGGCATCGATCCGATGCGGGAGCAGCTCGTCATTCGGGAGGGCAGCGGCGCATTGCATCGCCTTACCCTCTCAGGGGAGTACGTGGGGACTCTGAGGCCGCACCTCTCTGGCGGGTTGTGGGGCACGGAGCTGCTCCTTCGGGTCACCCGGGAAGGGGTGCCCCTGGTCCGCCACATGTCCTTCCGCATCAATCCCGACGCCGACCCTCCCGTCGTACATACCACGGCTCTCTTCACCATCGACTCCACCGGCGCCGTTACGGACTCCCTGGACATGCCCATGCACGAGGAGGACGAGTTCTCCCTGCGGGCCCAGGCGGGCGAGGGAACCTACAAACCCCTGCCGATCCCTTTCGGACCCAGGGACGTCTGGAGTATCACCTGGGACGGGGCCATCATCTGGGGAAACTCCTCCGAGTACCGTTTCGAGATCCGTTATCCTGACGGCCGCCAAACCGTCTTTGAACGAGACACGGATCCGGTCCGGGTCCGTCCCGATGAACTGGAGGCTGCGGAAAGGCGCGTCTACGGGATCATGCAGGGTGTCCAGCCCGGCTGGGCCTGGAACGGGCCCGGGATCCCTGACACGAAACCGTTCTACTCCGCCATTATTCCGGACCGTAGCGGGAGACTCTGGATTCTCCGGGAGGGGGAGGGCCGACCGGTGGAGGGTTGGACGGTACCCCACGACTGGAAGGAATGGGAACGTAATCCTGGATGGGCTCCGGACCGCTGGTTCGAGGTCTTCGAAGAAGAATCCGGCCGCTACCTGGGCCGGGTGGTCGCGCCGGAGGGGTTCGTATCGGAGCCGGAGCCGGTCATCGAGGGGAATTCCTTCATCTGTCTGACGGAGGACGAGTTCGGGCGCCCGATCGTGCGCCGCTACCGCCTGGACCTGCCGGCGTAGAGAAGGGGCGGGGCGGGCCGTCGGAGCCGGGCTGCCATCGGTTGGCGATGTGAGGAGGCTATCCCTCTATCAGGCCCTGGGAGCCGTCCCCTATGCGTTCCTGGCCTTCCTGCATGTCGCTTGCTTCGACGATGGCCACCATCTCGTCCATGAGTCGCTGGAGAACCTTGGATCTCTTCTGCACGAACCAGGCGTAGATGCGTCGGGAGAGAAGGTGAGTACTGCCTCCGACCGCGCTCACCCTCGCCTGGGACGACTCTCTCAAGCTGGATGGAAACCGGAGCCCCCAGGAGTCCGCCGGACCGGGCAGACGGCAGCACACCCCCTGGGAGCAGAGAATGCATCTCCCCCTAGGAGCCGATAGGTTTACGGTCCGTTATGGCCTGGTAGCTTCGCGGGGCCCCATCGTTGGGAGTCGGTGGACAATGAGAAAAAGACATCACATCCGACTTTTTGGCCTGGCCACCCTCGTGTGGGCGGGTTTCCTGTTGGCAGGGCTGCCTGAGTACTACCACCAGTATTCCTTTGGCTGGATGGTCGCCTTCGCCCTGTTTGTGCTGATCCCCATTTCCGTCGCCTTCTACGTGGCACTTGGGCGGGTGCCGTCCCGGCAGCGGATGCAGGTCGCCCTCTGGATTGCCTTCTACTTCACAGTACCGTTGGCTGTGTATGACTCTGTGTATTGCGGCCTGGTGCTGGGATTCGGCGTTCGATTCCTCCTGGAGTTCTGGTATCTGACGGTGTACTACGTCATTCCCTGGCTTCTGGCGCCGGCCCTTGTGGGGCTGATCAACCGAAGCGCCCGAAGGTCTCCAGCGGACGACGCTGCTTAGCGGTTGCTGTCTGACGGCTCGAGGATTCCGAAACGGGGGCAGGCGAAATCATGGCGAAATACCTCTTCACCACGCTTCCGTCCAACGATCTCGGGCTTCTCACTCGGTCCCTACCCATCGCCAGGGGGTTGAGGGACAGGGGACACCAGATCGCATTCTCGAGTCCGGCCAGGGCTCCCCGGGCTCTGATCTCGGCTGCGGATTTTGACAACCTGTCCCCCCGACATCCCATCTATCAGCTCAGAACCAAACCCCTCGGCCCTAAGGGAATGCTTCGATTCATCCGATCGAGGCCGTGGAGGGAAGGGAACCGAGGCCCTCTGGATTTCTTCTTTCAGCTATTCTCGGCGATACCGTTTCGGTTCGCCCGCCGGACCCCCCAGGTCTGGAACATGGACCACGCGGCCGCCATGGCCGGGAT
>JBDHMC010000100.1:0-7490 GCA_039656355.1 Gemmatimonadota bacterium
GACCCAAGACGACCAGGGTGGCACTCGTTATTGGACGGACATTGTTGTGACCGAGATGGTCATGTTGGGTTCTGGGCCGGGCGGCCCATCTGACGCGGGACCCAGGGGTGCGTCCCAAACGGGTGGACCGGACGCTTCAGGCGGTTCCGCCACCTCTCCCATTTCGGATCCCGACGACGATCTACCCTTCTAACGCGAAGGGCGGGCCCCATGACTCCTTGGGGCCCGCCTTCGCCGCCATCTCCCCCCACCGCCTCGTCCCGGGCGAGGCGTGGTGCTGAGCTGAATCACTTCTTATCGTCGTCGTCCGAGCTCGACACTTCCGACTCCCAAAAACCCATCAGTTGTTCGTCGAACCGACTCGGATCCGCCTCATAGTCCTGGGCCCAAACTTCGAAGGTAGGGAGGGCCAGCTTCCGGGATACCCGTCCTGTGGCTAAGTGGACGATTTGGTCATAGCCCATGTCCCCGGACACACCAGCTTCCCGGGCAGCATCCTGGGCCAGGACGAACATTTCGTCAGGGCTGAGGAGGAGGAGGATGTCCGCCACCTGAGCCGAACAGTAGTCGAGGTACTTCGCTCTTAGAACGGCTTCGGGCTCGGTACCTCTTGGATTGGGCGGAGGGCGTCCGCCCCCGGGTATCACGGTTCCACCTCCTGGGAGAGGGAGACTCCAACGCCATACGTTTATGCCAGCTTGTACAAGCGTCAAGTTTTTCGAGACAAAACAAAACCGCGGCACCCTGAAAGGAACCGCGGGATCGGGGGCCTAAACCCCTGGAAAGTCGGGTGTCAGAAAGACATGGGCGGGGGAGCTTCTCCGGAGGTCTCCGATACGCCCTCCCGCTCCCTCAAATGCCGATAGATCGAGCGCCGCGTAAGCCCGTACAGAATCACCCGACTCAAGAAATCCGGGTCGGTCCGCTGGACCTCCTCGGCCTGAGCGGCGATGTCCCTAGGCAGTTGGACATTGATCTGGACGGAGCGGGTCTCCCACATCGACATACCTCATAACGGCTTAGGGGAAAAACTCTCAGAATTCGCGTATCCAGACACAGCCGTAGCCGGGACGACCTGACGTGGTGGAGGGTGCAGAATTCTTTCGACGCAACGAAATTAAGTAGGATTTCTGAGAGACGCAACCCTTCCGTCGACGGAAACGAAAATTAATTCCGTTTTGGTAAGTTATTGTAAAATAAGCACTTAAGAAATACCGGAAAATGGCAAATCCACTTGTTCCTACAAGGGGAGCCAGGTGGATTTTTTCAAATTTTGAAAACGTAAGTCTAATGCCGCTTAAGGGTTTACCAGACCGGGGATCGAAAAATTCCGACCGCGGGTGGTCACAGTTTTTTTAAATAAATGCTTCCTAGGGAAGGACCGAACGGAGGAAGGCTTGGAGGGTCTGATTGTGGAAGCCGAGGAACCGATTCCGGATCTCGTCTGGGTCTTCTTCCCGAAAAATGTCGGTTGTCCGAACGGTCTCAGCCTCACCGATGGGATTGAATACGATGAAGCCACGCCAAGCCTCATCACGACGGAAGAGATTGAGTGTCGCGCGCCAGCGCTCACCCTCCATCTCCATCCCCCGAGATTCCACCGTTACAGGCGGGGAAGAAAGGCGATGTGCGGGCGGAGAGTCGAACTCCTCCTTCACATGGGCGCGGAGGTGTTCGGTCCTGTCCGCTTCCCAAACATCCCGGGGAGGCAAAGGAATGAGTTCTTCGAGGAAAAGAAGGAAAGTGGCCAGCGGATCTTTCTCGACTTCATTTCCCGTTTTGCGACCCCACTCCCTCGCTCGGGCATAGAGAGGGCGGATGGCCTCCTTCGGGAGGATCGACACCAACCCCTTGGCTTGGCGACGACAGTATTCATCGTAGCGGGACCCGAGGTCCGGATCTTCGCGGACAATCGTCGGGGAGACAGTGTCTGGTCCTGGGCGGTCAGGATTCCCGTGGAGGGCGGTCATGGGCTGAGGGTGGCGATCAGTGGACGAAAGTTCCGCCCAGGTGGGGCGGGGTGGCTAGGGGCTGGATTTGTTCTCGGGGCTCCCGAAGATGCAGGCGAGCCAGGGTCTCCCTGGCCCCGAACGTCTCCAGGACCTCCTGAAGGGCCCGATACCGGTGGGGTTCGAACCGAGCCAACAGATGGGCCAATCCTTCACGGATCTCCCGAACCTGGGCTCTGACCTCCGAGAAGGTGAGGGACAGTGGGAACCGAACCTGATAGGAGAGTCCCTCCGTCCCTCCTGACGGGAGGACCCTTCTCAGGTCACGGTCGGAGAATGCGGCCCGGAGAGCGTCCTCCAAAACCTCGTCCGGCTCACGGAAGGCCGTGGTAAAGAGCAGCGCATTCCCATCCGAATCCAATCGGGCCCGGGCAAGCCGGCCACGGCCCATGGCGATACGGACAGAGGTGCCCTCGTGAAGATCCAAATCTCTGCATACGTCCCGGAAGCCGATGCGGAGAAGAACAGGTCGGGAGAGAGGACCATACCCGGTCCTCAAAAGGACCCGGAGGGCGAGGTCGAAACAATACGGGGCCAGGGCCCGGCGTGCCTGCTGTCCTTGTGTAGAGGGATCTGCAGCGCCCCGAAGGAGCTGGTGGACGTGTTTGAGGGTCGGTCCATAAACCCAATCCAGGACCACCAGTTCAGTACTCAGGTCCAGTTGTTTCACCTGAGCGCTTCCAAGATCCAGGACCTGGGAAGCAGAAGCGAATTCACCGTCCAGGACCAGGGCTAAACCGATATCTTCGATCCGGCCTTCCGGAAGATCAGCTTCATGAACGCTTCGGTACTGGACCACTGCCCGACTCAGCGTGACTTCGCAAACACCGGGCACGTCGGCCATTGCCTCGGGCCGAGACGCCAGGTCGGGCGTAGCGAGATCTGGGGACAGCTCCGTCATTTAGAACCACCCTCTGTTGGTGCTCCCCATTAGGAAAGGCAGGGATTTAAACGATAACCATTTGTTTACCGGCCTCGCAAGAATGACGTATTCCAATGATCCCCCACTCCCTCCAACTCCTCAAGGCGCTTGCCACCCTCACGCGGTCCGAACATCTTTTGACCTCTTCGGGACCACCCCTGAAGCCCTGAACCCCTACAAGAACCGTGGAGTCCCTCGATATTGGACCGCCTCCGCCGCCGCTCCGTAGCCTTCCTCGAGCGTGAGGGAGAGACCTGGGCGTGCTTCCTGGTCACCTTTTTGGGCCAAGACGGCCGATGGTCCGGATACTTCTCCTTCCGTCCCAAAGACGGTGAACTGGAAGAAGACGAGGTTCGAACCGCCGAGATTTTCAGGGAGGCTTCGGAGGCGGAGATCGACCAGAAAGCTCGGGGGTTGGGGCGCCCACTATTATCAGGGCTTTTGGCCTCTGCTCTTCACACCCGGGAGCGCACGGAGGGGGAACCCCCGAAGCTCCGGCGTTGGTTCCGAAATATGCTCTCGGAGAACTCCCAGGGTTTGGCAGGTGACTGGCCATCAGAGAGCCATGGGGCTGAGGCCGCTCCCGACATCGGGAAACTGCAGTCTCTCTATGCATCCTATCGGTTGGACCAGGTGTGCCATTTCATCGCTCTCGTCCAACCGGAGGATTTCGAGGAAGCCGTGGCTGGAATCCTCGAAGGGAAACCCATGGATTTCGGCTCCAAGGATATTCTTCAGTTTGCCATGATGGTGGTGGAGTTTATCGAGGCTCTAATTCCCCTTCCCCCTTTCGAGGTCTGGGCCGAGGACTTCCTGCGGAATCAAAAGGCCTATGCTCTCTACACTCATACCCTCCACCGCGAGGGGCGGTTGCCCTGAATCCTCTCTTTTTCTACTTTAGAGTGCTTATTATGAAACCACTGAAGGGAGCGTGATCAGTTTGGAAGTTCTCGTCCAGGACAACGAAAGCCTCGACCGGGCACTCCGCCGGTTCAAGAGAAAGGTCCAGAGGTCAGGACTGTATTCTGAACTCCGGAAACGGCGATTCTACGAGAAGCCCAGCGCTCAACGGAAGCGCAAGAGAGAAGCGGCTATTCGGCGGGAGCGGCGGCGGCAGCGACGCGCAAAGCCGTAAGGTTCAGTCGTACCCCCTCCTGAAGGAGGGGAAGGAGGGGAAAAAGAGAGGCTCTCCTGGCCGGGAGAGCCTTTTGGTTTTGCGTCCTTTCTCGAATGACTCCCCTTCGCCTCAGGCTACCTGCCTCAGGAACAGGCTCCCGAGAGACTTCCACTGATGGAGAGATCCGTCTGGGAGACACTCCTCGACCAGCCGGATCAACAGTTGGAAACGCCCGTCCCAGTCGCGGAGGGACGAGGGCGCCAGGCCTGAGGTCGCCTTAACCCAACGACAGAAGTTTCCATCTGAAGCAAACCCCAAGCGAAATGAAGCCGTCAGAGTCGTTTCTTCGGGGTCAGCGAGTACTCTGGCTACCGTCAGAAGCCGAAGCCATCGGAGATACCGGGATGGAGAGGAAAGACCCCGACGATGGAAACGCCCCTTCAGGGCACCGGGGGAAAGACCAAAAGCATCCCCGAGAGAAGTGAGAGAAGAGTACCCGCCGGGGAACTCGAGAATCCGTCGGGCGAACCCCCTGAACTCCGGTGGCAGACGCTGGCCCAGGATCCGGGTCAGATCCGAGAAGACGTCCTCTACCCAATCTGAATCTGCTGCCGTCTTGGCAATAAGACTTCGGAGCCGAAGGGCTGAGTCGTCGATGCGGGTTACGGCCAGACCGTCCATCTCCCAGGCAGCCTCCCAGCTCCGAACGGTGGGTTCGCTCACCGCCAGAACCGGTACTTTCTGGCTCCGTATCAAAAACTCGGGCCTAAGCCGACTTTGATCCTCGGCTTGGCAGAAGAGGAGTCGCGGATATCCGAAGCGAAGGGCCCGGCGCACGTCCTCGAATTCGTGGAAGACATCCTCCTCGGGGAGGGCTGCCCTTCGCACGGTTACCCGCAAGGTCCGGTCCTGAACTGGCGCTAGGATCATGGGCCCAAGTATCAGCCCGCCAGGGGATTATGGCAACTCTGAATCCCCGAGGAGGTCCTTGGCTACGCCATGAAAGTTCCGCCGGACCCATCTGCGCCAGGAGGACGGAGGAGGTTCCAGGCTCTCACCGCTTTCCAGGCGATCCAGGATGCCTTCGATCTCAGCCCTGACCTCCAGGAGACGACGCTTGTGGTAGGCGCCGGTGATCCAACAGAGTCCCCCCAAGACCGCAGATCCCGCAGCAACCCCAGCCGCCACACCCAAAACCGCCGGAACGGCCGCCGCTATGGCCCATCCAAGTCCGATCCCGGCTCCTGCACCACCCCCCAATCCGCCGATGATCCCCCCAGCCAAGTAATTCTCCCGGGTCCCCGGCTCCACCTCTATCTCCACCAATATTCGGTCTTCTTCCATGGGCTCAAACCGAATCTCGACTCGTTTAGCGGAGGCCACGTAGTACTTTCGGGAAGTGGAGGACGCTGCACGAGCAATCTGAGACGCCCAGTCCACGGCTGGCCGGTAAAGGAGGACGGAGGTCCCCTTCCTTACGGCCTGCAAAAGCTGCCCAGCTACCATGAATTCGTCGATCCTCTTTACCAGGTCCTCCCGACTTCCGGGGACTACCCTGGAAGCCACCACAGAGCTGGGCCCATAAAGGGCGTTCGCGGGACCCCGGCCCGTTGGAGGTGAGGACCGGACCTGCACCAACGCCTTTTGCACATGCCGTTCGTCCAGCCCCACCTCTTGGGCGATCCGGAAGAGGTCTTTCTCCGTCAGGCCCGAGCTTCCTCCCTCTGGCTCGGACACAGCGATCTCCGCAGCCCGCCGAATGACTTCGTCGAATTCCTTACGGGTCAGACTGCGACTGGGATCGACCATGTTTCAACGTCTCGAGGTCTGGGAAGAGTCCGTCTCCGAGGGGGGGCCCACCTCGACTACACCCCAGGCCACGCCACCGTGGCCCTCGCTAACGTAGAGATACCTTCCATGGGGTGCGTTTTGAAGTCTTACGATGAAGCGATTCCCGAGAGAAACCAGAGGAGGGCTGGCCATCTGCCCAGTGGTTTCCAGGAACGCATGAACCTCCAGGGTGAGGGAATCCGCGACGAAGGTAAGGGTGTGGACCCGGTGATCCACGGTCCGAAACTCCACTCCGTCCCCAGGGAGGGCCCGGATGCTGGTGGGTATAGCGTGCTCTTCGGCCCCCCTTCCCCCCAGAGAGATCCGATGAAGCCGGGCACCCTGGGGTAGGCCCAGAGCCCTGGCATCTTCCACATCCGGATCCTCAGCCCCTCCCTCCGACCCCCGACATCCTCCCAGGGCCGTAAACAGAATCAGTAAAGGAAGGAGGCCAGCCCCCCGGAAGGGGGCCGGCCTCCTGACCCTCGAGAGCTTCTCTCGGGGCACTCCCGGTCAGTCGCCGGCGCTCAGGGTCCAGACGTATGCCGCTACGGCTCGAACCTGCTCGTCGGTGATATTCGTTCCACCCTTGGGAAGCATAATCCCCGGGTGCTCCACGGGCTCGGGAACGCCGGTCATGACGTTTCGGATGATGGACTCAAACGAGCCGTCGATGTTGAGCCACACGTCGTCCGTGAGATCAGGCGCCAAAGGACCACCAGCTCCACCTTCCATGTGGCAAGTGAAGCAAATCCCGGCACCTGTGAAGATGGTTTCGCCCTCTGCCACCATGGCCGAGGTCACCCCTTCGGGCAGATCCATGGATGAAGCCGCCTCAGCTGCCGCAGGTGCGGACTCCACCGCCGGCTGGGTCTCATCAGCGGGCGGTGCACCGTCGCCACCCCCGCAGGCCGCCATGACCAGGATCAGGAAAATGGTTGTATACCTCATCAACTTTTTCACGACTCGACCTCCGTTCCGCAGGCGATACAAAAGCGCCAGTTTAGCCTTAGTTCCTCGCCACATGCGGGACAAGGAATCCGTTGCACGTTACTTCCGCAGAAAGGACAAAACCTCACTTCGGCGTCCTCGGGTAGGGTTTCCCTACACCAGGGACAATTCTCGAACGGCGTAAGGTCTGCCATCTCCCCTCCCCCTTTTGGGTCGGTCAGAACGCTGTCCTCAGATTCAAGCTCATTGGTCTCGTCAGAAACCTCAGCAGGAGGCTCCTCGGAATCAAGCTTCTCCTCGGTCTCCTCCGTCTCATCAAGAGGGTCCAAATTCGCACCCAATGGCTCAACCTCTAGCCTCTCAAACTCTTCTTTGGAGGCATCTTCGGCACCGAAGCCCTCCCCCATGCCTTCCTCTTCCATAACCTCGACCTCCATGGACTCGTCATCGGTTAGGATTGCCGCTGCAACCTCCTGGGAGATCTCTTCCATCAGAGTCTCATCCAACACATCGGGATTCAGGCGCACGTCTGCAGCAGCAAAATCCCGGTAGAGGCCGGTGTTGGGATTCGGGGAGTCCAACTCTTCCCGAATCTCCTTGCGGGCCGTCCTCGATTCAATACTCAAAAAATCCCCTTCCCCGGCGAGGAGTCGAAGGAGGG
>JBDHMC010000101.1:0-8418 GCA_039656355.1 Gemmatimonadota bacterium
ACGGGGCATGCTAGTTCCTGTTATAGACCGTCAGCGTCGTTGAAGGAGGACCACCGAGAACGCCACCTCTCACCGTCTCCACCACCAGCGACGCCGGCCAAGCCGCCCGACCGGACGGAGGGGGTCGGAGAGAAAGCGTCTGGGACACTTCACCCAGGACCATGCCTCCCCCTTCCCCTCCAGGCACGTCGTATACAGTGGTGATCACCAGCTTGTCGGCCTCCCAGACAGCAGTCGAAACCTGCTCCTGCATCCCCCGGCCCACGAGGACCACGTTCCTGGTTTCCGATCCGTCCAGAGCAAACCGAAACTTCAAAGCGGGTTGAAGGTCGCCCCTCGTGAAGAAGACCCTCACCACGGTGAGAGTGTCCTCGTCCTGTTCGATGGTAAAACTCGAGCCCCACCCGCTCCCCAGTGATCCGGCGGCCCCCCGGGCCGATCCGGCCCCTTGGGCCCCACTGGCCCAGACGCCGGAAAAGTCCGGTCTCTCCTGCCCTTCCACCCCACTCAGTGAAAGTCCCACGGCAAACAAGGGAAAAAGGACCGTGAATAGCCTCGTCCATCCGCTTTTCCGAATATCGTCGCAACGCATGGGTCTACCTCCTGATCCGGGGCGGTGTGTAGGGGTCCTGCTGTCCCCCCGGGACATTCGGGTACGCTTCGATGGAGGCCTGGTATTCGGCGACAATCCGGTCCATGACACTCATTACCCACGGATTAAAATCCTTTACGTCCGATTCTTCCTTGGGGTCGGACCTCAGGTGAAACAGGCGTAGAATCTCCCCAGGGTTCGGATCCCCTTGGCCCGGTCGGAACCGATACCAGTACTTCCAGTCTCCCCATTTGACCGCATCAATCCGGCCGCCCTGCGCCATATAGATCACGCTCTCCCGGTTCGATTTGGCCTGTGTCCCCTCCAGGAACGGGAGCTGGTTCACGCCGTCGATGGGCCGGTCCGTGGGAACCATCTCAGGGGCGCCTACCGCCGCTGCAAGAGTGGGGAAGAAATCCACCTGATGGACGATCTCGTTCGACACCTGACCCGCCGGAATTCGACCGGGCCAGCGAATTAGACAGGGGGTCCGGATCCCTCCCTCCATAGCCGTATTGTAGAAACCGTTCCAGGGTCCGGCGGAGCCGCGCCACGGTCGTCGTTGTTCAGCGCCATTATCGGTGCACCAAAAGACGATGGTGTTGTCTTCGATACCGAGGCGCTCGAGGGCCGAGAGGACCAGACCGACGTTGTAGTCCACATCCGCCATGGCATCGCCCATGTCTCCGGCCCCGGTGGTGCCGTCGAAGTCCGGATGGGGAAGCGTGGGGAAGTGCACCTGGGTCATGGGATAGTAGAAGAAGAAGGGTCGGTTCTCGGAGACTTGCCGTTCCATGAACTCGATGCCCCGCTCGGCCGCTTCCCTGTCCACCGTCCGGCGGGTGTCCATGTCGTACGGCTTCAGCTTACGGGCCCCCTCCCCCACCCGACCCTCCCAGATATACGGCACTTCCATGGTGGTCGGATCAAAGTTCTCGAAGCTGCTGAACTGCGCGGTGTGACTGGTGCCGGGGATCCCGAACCACTCGTCGAATCCCTGATCTGTCGGTTCCCGGGACCCCTCCCAGTTGTCACCTCCTACATGCCACTTGCCGAAAAGGCCTGTGGCGTACCCCTGCGTCTGAAGAGCTTCTGCGAGAGTGACTTCCCAAAGAGTCATTCCCGTGGCCTGAGTCCCGCCGGATCGAGCGGCATACCTTCCGGTGAGGAGGGCGATGCGGGAGACCGTGCAGGAGTATTCGACGTTGAAATTGTTCAGCCGGATCCCCTCTTCACCGAGGCGATCGATGCTGGGCGTCGGAACACCCCGGACGCTTCCATAGGCCCCCACTTCGCCCCAGCCCAGGTTGTCCGGAAACATAAAGACGATGTTCGGGGCTCTCTGTGATTGGGCCTGGGAAAACGCCACCCCGGGCGCAAAGCCGAGCAGCGCTACGAACAGACCTACTTTCACTAGTCCGCGGAACATGGGCGGCCAGCCTTTCGACTGTGTTTGGGTTCACCGACCTTGAAGATTCGGCCCGCCAGGGAGTCCAGCAAGTCGGGCGAGCTTCCGGCCTGTCTGAACCGGAATCCCGCGTCCACATTATGCGCCCACGACACTCCTACCTGCCAGGGAAGAGCATTGCTGGCCAAGAAGAACCCCCCCACATTCCCCGACCGACCCGCACGTCTTCAGGCTCACAACCGACTCGGAGCCAGCGGCCCGATGCCCATCTCTTTTATCCTCGCCATGTTTGTCCTTCCCCTCGGCATCATCGGGGTGGCCGTCATTCTGGCGGCGTTGAGCCGCCGCGCTGACGGAAAACAAAGGGGCCACCAACGGTGATCCAGGAAGCCCCTACCTCGGTCCAGATCGCGGCTGACCCGTATGCAGTAACCGCTTTCCTGGGCTACCTCGCCGTGGTTGTGGCAATCGGGCTCTTTTCCCGGAAGTTCTCATCGGCCGGTGTAAGTGAGTTCTTCGTTGGCGGCCGCAGAATGAATCGGATCGTGGTGGCCCTCTCCGCCGTCGTCTCGGGCCGCAGTGCCTGGCTCCTGCTGGGTGTCACGGGAATGGCGTACTCGATGGGGGCCACGGCGGTCTGGGCCGTCGCCGGTGTCGCCCTGGCGGAAGCGATTCAATTCATTTTCTATGCCCAACGGCTGAGACGGTTCTCGGAGAAATACAACTGCATCACCCTCCCCGATTTCTTCGCGGCCCGGTTCGACGACCGAAATGGGATACTCAGAACCGTCCTCGTCACTGTGATCCTGATCTTCATGGTTGGCTATGTCTCGGCCCAACTCGTGGGAGGAGGGAAGGCGTTCGCCGCCAGCTTCGGGCTGGCCCCCAGCGCCGGCATCTTCCTCACCGCATTCATCGTCCTCGCCTATACCAGCGTTGGTGGTTTCCTTGCCGTGAGCCTCACGGACACGGTCCAGGGGTTCATCATGATCGGCGCTCTCGTGGTCGTGCCTGCAATCGCCGTCGTCGAACTAGGTGGACTCGCGCCGATGGTCGCCGAACTCAGGATGCTGGATCCCACCCTCATCGACCCAGTGGCCCTTTCGGCCGGCGTGATGATCGGGTTCATGGGTATTGGGCTTGGCTCTCCCGGTAACCCGCATATCATCGTCCGGTACATGTCCATCGCCGACCCGGCCCAGCTCCGGGTATCGGCAGTGGTCGGCACCATCTGGAATGTCGTGATGGCATGGGGGGCGGTCTTCATCGGGCTCGCTGGCCGGGTCTACTTTCCCGATGTGAGCATGCTTCCCGGCGCAGACACGGAACAGCTCTACCCAGTCCTTGCCGCCCAGCACCTCCATCCGGTTTTTTTCGGCCTGGTTGTAGCGTCCATCTTCGCCGCCATCATGTCCACAGCCGACTCTCAACTCTTGGTGGCTGCATCAAGCGTGGTGCGTGACCTCTATGAGAAAACCCTGCACCGTGGCGAGACGATCCCCCAGAAGCGTCTCGTGCTTTACAGCCGTCTGATCATTGTGATCCTGGTGGCCATCGCCCTGGTGTTTGGAATGTTGGCCGAGGACCTTGTCTTCTGGTTGGTGCTGTTCGCGTGGGCAGGCTTGGGGGCTGCCATCGGGCCTACCTCCATCCTCGCCCTTTTCTGGCGCCGTACCACCCGAGCGGGCGTGATCGCGGGATTGCTCACGGGTACCGCTGTCACCATCATCTGGAAAATGAACCCTTACCTGAGCTCCCTGATTTACGAGCTCATCCCCGCGTTCGGTGCAGCGCTCCTGGCAACCGTGATCGGAAGCTACTTGACCCAGCCACCCCAGGACGTGGATCGGATGTTCGACGCCATGGGAGGAAACCGTCAGGGCTCTTCCTGAAAACTGTCTTTGTGGCCCGGAGCGGCAACTGAGCCAAGGAGATCTGGATGACCGAGGACGTCGTCGAAGCTGATGTGTTGTGTGTCGGGGGTGGGATCGCCGGTTTGATGGCCGCGATCCGGGCCGGGGAAATGGGCGCGAAGGTCGTGGTGGCGGAGAAAGGCAACGCCCGGTACAGCGGATGTGGACGCTCGGGAAACGATCACTTCGAGGCCTACATTCCGGAGGTCCATGGGCCCGAAGTGGATGAGTTTATCGACGAGCTGCTCAAAACCGCAAAGGGCGAAATCCACCTGGGAAGGGCCATTTTTCAGGCTCAATTCGCCCGAACGCTGAGCATCGTGCAGCTGTGGGACAAATGGGGCATCCCCATGAGGTATCAGGGAGGATGGGAGTTCGCAGGTCACTCCTTCCCAGGGCGCACCATGACCCACATCAAATACGAAGGCCGTTTCCAGAAGGAGGTTTTGGTCAGACAGGCCAGGGATCGGGGCGTGGAGATCCTGGATCGCGTGATGGTGGTGGATCTCCTGCGCCAAGGCGACCGGATTGTCGGGGCTTTAGGCGTCCATACACGAGATGAACGAGCGCTCGTGTTCAAGGCAAAATCTGTGATCTTGGCGACGGGCAAGTGCTCCCGTCTGTACCCCAGCCTCACTCCAGGATGGATGTTCAACGACCCCCACGGTGGCGTCCAGTCGGGGGACGGCCGCGCCATGGCCTATCGGGCAGGTGCGGAACTCCAAAACGTGGAGATGCCACAGCGGCACATCGGGCCGAAGTACTTCGCCAAGTTCGGTCAGGCTTCATGGATCGGAGTATTGAAGGACCCTGAGGGGAAACCGGCCGGCACCTTTGTGCAGAAACCGGATCGTAAATACGGCGACATGATTTTGGAGGTCAATAAGCTCGTAGCCGAGGAGCAAAGCCTTGCTGGGAAGGGCCCCCTGTATATGGACTGCACTGACATGTCCGAAGAAGACCACGGATACATGATGCACTGGATGGAGCATGAAGGGAACGTCTCACTGGTAGACCACATGAGGGATGAGGGAATCGATCCTCGCAAGCACCCCATCGAGTTCGCCACCTACCCTCTTCGTGCGGGAGGGTTGGTCATCGCAAATGAGAACGCCGAGACGTCACTGGACGGGCTATACGCCGCAGGGGATGAGTCGTTCGGAGACATATCTGCGGCAGCAACCTTCGGCTGGATTGCGGGGGAAAACGCGGCGTTCGGCGCTGAAACCCTTCAACATCCAGGACTCGACAGCCAAGCCGGGCGTATCAAAGAGGCCGAAACCTTCATGGAGGACCTGAGACGGAGACCCCAGGGACCCGATTGGAAGGAGACGAACGTCGCTCTGCAACAAGTCATGAACGACTACGCCGGAATGGTCCGAAACGGAGCGTTGCTCGAACAAGGTCTGAGCCACCTGCGGAGGATAAGAGAAAAGGCGAAGGACGAGCTGATAGCCAGGAACCCCCATGAGTTGTGGCGATGTCTTGAGGTCATGAATCTGATCGAACTGGGCGAATTGGTGTTTCTCCTGGCCCTCGACCGCAAGGAGACCCGTGGTCTCCACCGGCGCCCCGACTACCCGTTCACGAACCCCACCCTCGACAAAGCTCACGTTGTCCGATCGGTCGAAGGCGCCCCTCATGTCGAGTGGCGAAGCTACCAGGGAGGCAGATAATGCCACCGATTATCAATCCCGAACTTTGCTCCCGCTGCGGCATGTGTGTGGATCTCTGCACCGAGGATGTCTTCTATGGGTCTGAGGAAGGTGAGATCCCCAATGTGACCTTTCCGGAGGAGTGTGTGCACTTCAGCGGGTGCGTGTATGAGTGCCCGGATGAAGCGATAACGCTTCGAATCCCGCTGCCCATGCTACTCGTGTACAAGTCCACCCCGACCGGCAGATAAGAGAAGAGGCAGTCATGAAACACAAGAGCGTTCTCCCAGTGCTTATCGCCATCGGGTTGCTGGTGTCCAACTGCAGCCCCCCAGCCGCGGACACTGCTCTGCAAGCCGGTGGTCCCCAATTCGCGATTTCCTTCCCCGAAGCGATGGCCCCGGGGCCCATCACGGGCCGCGTGTACGTAATGATCACCGAATCGGACCGGAGAGAGCCAAGGCTCCAGGTGGGGACCAGCGGGGTCCCCTTTTTCGGACTGGACGTTGAGGAGCTGTCGCCCGGAGACAGGGCCGTCATCGACGGGGACATCTTCGGATACCCGGTCGAGAGCCTCCGGGATCTTCCGCCCGGGGACTACTTCGTCCAGGCGTTCGTCAATGTGTATACGGAGTTCAAGCGCTCCGACGGACATACCCTCTGGATGCACCAGGATCAGTGGGAGGGTCAGAGGTGGAACCGATCCCCGGGAAACCTCTACAGCGACGTCCAGCAGTTGCATATCGATCCTTCCCAGGATGAGACCTTCGAGCTGGTGTGCGAGAATATGATTCCACCCGTCACCGTCCCCGAGGATACGGAGTGGGTGAAGCGCATCAAGTTCCAGAGCGAGATTCTCACGGAATTCTGGGGCCAGCCCATGTACCTGGGAGCCACAATCCTTCTGCCTCGGGATTATGCTCAGGAGACCGACCGGCAGTACCCCGTCAACTACATCCAAGGCCACTTTTCCCTGCGGGCCCCCTACGGGTTCAGTGAGGAGGAGGGGAATCAATTCCACGACTTCTGGACGTCGGGTGAACTTCCCCCGATGATCGCCGTGACCTTCCAGCACCCGGCTCCCCATTACGACGATTCCTATGCGGTAAACTCCCCCAACGTCGGCCCCTACGGGGATGCCATCATGCAGGAGCTCATACCCTACCTGGAGGAGCACTTCCGGATGATCCCAGAGCCGTATGCACGGGTCCTGTCGGGTGGCTCCACGGGTGGGTGGATTTCTCTGGCCCTACAGGTCTTCTATCCCGACTTCTTTGGTGGGGTGTTCTCCTCCTGCCCCGATCCTGTGGACTTCCGTGCCTTCCAGGCCGTCAATATCTACGAGGATACCAACGCTTACTACAAGGAACGAGGGTGGCTGAAACTCCCCACCGCCAGTGACCGGCGAACCGACGGCATCGTGACCCTCACCTACCAACAGCGGAACCACTATGAGCTGGCACTAGGAACCAAGGGGAGGTCAGGCGATCAGGTCGACATCTTCGAGGCTGCGTATGGGCCCATCGGAGCTGATGGGTACGTGAAACCCCTCTTCGACAAGCTCACCGGCGAAATCGATGCGGAGGTGGCGGAATACTGGAGGGAACACTTCGACCTGAATCACATCCTGCAAACAAGATGGTCAGAGCTTGGGCCGAAGCTCGAGGGCAAGCTCCATATCTATACCGGTGACATGGACACCCATTACCTCAACAACGCCGTAGTCCTGATGGAAGAGTTCCTGGAGAGCACCGAGAACCCGTACTACGACGGCGTGGTTGAGTATGGGGACGGGCAACCCCATTGCTGGGGGCCGAGAGGTCCCGACCTCCTTGATGCTCTGAAACAGCGGCTTCGGTGGAAGCCTTCGCAGACTACCCTCCTGAACGTCTGGGAATCGGTATCAACTCTCCCGGTAGGGCCCGAATTCCGGCCGAATTCAACTCCCGGTTCATCTCTGGGACTCGAGTGGTGATCACCTCATTCACCCGTTCGAGCAGCGGCGGTACCCGTTCCCATGCCCGGTCGATCTGCCAGAGTTGGTCGCCAGTCGGGGGGCCTTCAGAGCCCTCGATGGCTCTCTGGAGTCGCGTGTCTCTCGCGGCCTCGTTCAGATCGCTGTTCAACTCCTCGAGATCGTCGCTCAGAGTGTCCACGAGAGCCGTGAGCGCTTCGGGCGTGTCATCCTCCTCGCGTAGGAGACGTCGGGCATCGGCCACGAGGTCAACGAGTCGACGAACTGCCTGAGTGGCCCTGTAGACTGGCTCCTGAAGCTCGTGAAGGCTCATCAGCGCGTTGTGTTTCGCGCGAAGATCGGCCGGAGAGATGTCCACACGCGGATCACCCCTGACCTCGAGTTCCGTCGTCGCAGTGCGGCCAGCAGCCTCGAGACGAACCGTGTAAGTGCCCGGAAGGACCTTCGGTCCGGCTGCCGGGCCACCCCCGCGCCCACCTCCTCCACCCCCTCTGCCTGCTCCAGCCCCTCCGGCCTCCGGAGTGTACGGTGGATTCATGCGGAAGTCCCAGACGATCTGGTTGATGCCAGCGTCGCTACCGCCTTCGAGGGTTCGTACCACCCCACCCCTCGCGTCGAGTATTGAGAGCTCAACCCTGGCTCCGTCGGCGTCCAAGTCGTCGCCCTCCGGGTCATCGCCCTCAACCCCGGCCTCCGCGTCCTCATTGGCCTCTCCTAGGTAGTAGCGGATCGGAGCGCCATTGGGTGGGTTGGGGTTCGAGTATCGCCCAGCCTGAAAGGGCCATGCTCCAGCGATGAAGTACATGCTCGCCGGCTTCGTCGGGAAGAGATGAGCCGGCGAGGCAAGCACTTCGGCAGTGAGTTGCTCCAGTGGG